>NZ_JAJJBY010000027.1:0-60937 GCF_022625245.1 Bacillus sp. TL12
GATTTTCCTGAACCCGGAAAACCTGACATTTGAAGAAAAAACATAAAAACACCTTCCCTATTCACATTCCAATATTTATTTATGTCATTACATATACAACCCCTTCTCCTTATACTCCTCCTATAGATGAAACTACTTGATTCATCTCGCATATTAAAACTACAAAAAGCCCCCTGTTTTTTACAAACAGGGGGCTTCTCATCTATTAAGGGTACAAGCATTTAAGCTGCTTTTGCTTTCGTTGTTTTACGAGATTTCTTAGCTCCCGTAAAACGTTTATGAAGTACAGATGCAGTAAAACGAGCAATGATATTAAACAGTAATACCATAATAATTAATACTGCTGCTGATTTTGTTGCAATTAACTTCGCATCCGGAATAATTCCTTCAGAGTTTAATTTCCAAATATGAACTGCTAATGTTTCAGCTGGTCGAAATGGATTCAATGGATGCGCAGGACTTGAGAAGTCCGCTGCAGAATTTAAAATCGGTGATGTTAATCCCGCTGTATAAATTAATGCCGCTGCCTCACCAAATATACGACCCGCCGCTAAAATAACCCCCGTAATAATTTGCGGCAATGATGTCGGGAGAATAATTCGCACAATCGTTTGCCACTTTGTCGCACCAAGCCCAAGACTTGCTTCTTTTACATTAGACGGAACTTCTGTAATTGCACTTTCACAAACACGTGTTAAACCCGGTAAATTCAAAATCGTTAAAGCGAGCGCACCACCCATTACCGTATAGCCCCAACCTGTCATCGTAACAAATACTAATAAACCGAATAGACCAACAACGATAGAAGGTAATGATGCCATCGTTTCAATACATAAACGAACAAACCCTAAAAAACGCCCTTGCTTTGCATACTCTGCAAGATAAATCCCTGCTCCTAATCCAAGTGGAATTGAAATAACTAGTGTAATAACAAGCATATAGAAAGAGTTGAATAATTGCGGACCAATTCCACCTCCAGCTCTTGTATTGCTTGGTTCTCCGAATAAGAAACTTGGATCCCAAAATCCCCAGCCCTTTTGCAGAATTTCATATACTAGAAAAACAAGTAAAGCTACTACGAATGCTGCAACAGCATATAAAATTCCCGTCCAAATATTATTTACTTTTCGTGCGTTCATCGTTATCGTTCACCTCTTTGGCCAATTGCTCGAATTACTAAAATGAATAGGAATGAAATAACAAGTAATATCATTGCCAATGTCCATAAAGCGTTATTCCAGGCAGTTCCATTTAGCGTATTCGTCATATCCATTGTTAAAATACCCGTTAATGTCGCCGTCGGACTATATATTCCTTCTGGCAATTTAATCGTATTTCCGATTACCATTTGAACCGCTAGCGCTTCACCGAACGCACGAGCTAACCCGAGAACAACCCCTGTTAAAATACCTTTTTTTGCAGCCGGCACAATAACACGGCTAATCGCTTGCCATTTCGTCGAACCTAAACCATAAGAGGCCTCCAAGTAATCAAATGGAACTGAGCGTATTGCATCGGAAGCAATGCTAGCAATAGTAGGTAAAATCATAATACTTAGCACAATAATACCTGCAATTAAACTAAAACCAACGCCACCGAATGAATCACGTAAAAGCGGAACTAAAATCGTAACCCCTAATAAACCATATACTACCGAAGGAATTCCAACTAATAACTCCAAAACAGGCTTTAATACTTTATTCCCAAACTTTGGTGAAATTAAATTCATAAATATCGCAAGAGCTAGCGCAATTGGTGCACTAATAACGACTGCACCTAATGAAACGAGTGTTGATCCCACAATAAAGATAACAGCACCAAATGAACCTTGATCAGCATTCGGATTCCATTTCGTTGACGTCAATACTTCAGAAAATGAAATACCACTTTGCGTAAAAGATTGAATTCCTTTCCCACAAATAAATGCAATAATTGCTAATGTAACAAGAACAATAAATATACCGCAAAACGTAACAAGTGTTCTTCCGATATATTCACTTTTTACATAATTAATTTGTTTTTTCCCCTTCATCACAGGACATGACCCCACTTTATAGATTGAAATGAACAAGACTGGCCTCGCAGCCAGCCCCATTGAATGTTTACTTATTCAATTTAGACATTGGGATATAACCCATATCTTCAACTTGTTTTTCGAAGTCCTTACCTTTTACATAATCGATATAAGCTTTTGTAGCTTCTTTCGCTTCCCCTTTTGTTACCATATACTCATAAGACCAGAATGGATACTTGCCAGAAGAAATATTTTCAACTTTCGGCTCTGCACCATCAATCTTAACAGTTTGTAATGCACCTTTTTTATCGCCTACCATATAAGACATTGCAAGATAACTAATAGAGCCAGGAGTAGAGTTAATCGCTTGTTCTACTGCACCGTTAGAATCTTGTGTTGTACCTGTTCCATCGTTAATCTTCGCATCTTTCATAATTGTTTTTTCAAATGTAGCACGTGTACCAGAAGATGCCGGACGGTTGATTACGTTAATTTTCTCGTCTTTACCGCCTAGCTCTTTCCAGTTTGTAACTTTTCCACTGAAGATATCTTGTACTTGTTTCACAGTTAAGTTGTCGACCTTCACATCTTTATTTACAACAAGCGCAAATGCAATACCTGCCACTTTGTTATCTACTAATTCTTTCGCTTTTTCTGGATCTTTTATTTTATCTGCAGCTGGAACATCAGAGTTACCGATTTGAACTGCACCGGAAGCTACTTGGTTAATCCCTGTTCCACTACCGCCACCTTGAACTTGAATAGAAACGTTTGGATTCTTTTCCATGAATTTTTTACCTGCTTCTTCAGCAAGAGGTTGAAGAGCTGTAGAACCAGCTGCTGCAATTGTACCTGACAATTCTTGTTTTGCATCATTGTTTCCTTGTGCTTTTCCTTCGCTATTTGCACTTTCTGATTTACCACATCCAACTAAAGCACCAGCAACCACCAATGCCGCTAACGAAAACTTCAAACCTTTTTTCATAACCATGTCTTGTACCCCCATTTGGATTATCACTTTTTCACATTCATTGACTTCTTTCGAACACAAATTCATTGTAGGACAATAATATTATGTTAGTGTTAAGCAATTTTTAATTTTAAGTAAATAGAGGTAACATGCCTCAAAACCTATATATATCACCTCTTTGCATTTAAAAAACCAAAAGAATCCACACAAATTATCCCATATTGTAAATTTACTTTTAATAATGTAAATTTAACGTAAATAAAACCTTATTTTTCACTACCGATGTTAAAACTACCTTTACAAATCCCCTCATTTTTTGAACTTTAGAGATGTTATCTTCTATTCATCCCACATAATTTTAGTAATATTTTTCTATACAACAAAATAAATTGGAACAATTCTAAAAATAATTGAATATTTTTAAAGTACCAATTGACAACATCATCCAATGTAACCTACTATATTAGTAGCAAAAAGTTTCCCTCGGCAAACTTTTTAAATCAAAACTAAAAATATAGAGAAGAGGTAACTTTTATGGTATCGGCTAATATCAAACCCCTTTCAAGTTTTCAAACAGGGCAGTTTGTACAAATCGAGAAGATACAATTAGAAGGAACTATGAAACGTCGATTATTAGATCTAGGCTTTATTCCCGGAGCTACTATTAAAGTATTGCAAAAAAGCCCGCTCGGAGATCCAATTGCTTATCAAGTGAGCAATACAACCATTGCACTGCGTAGTGAAGAAAGTTCCCTTATTTTCGGGAGAATACTAGGAGATGATTCAAAATGATAAAACATCGTATTGCACTAGCAGGAAACCCTAATACCGGGAAAAGTACATTATTTAATACATTAACAGGGTTAAAACAACATACTGGAAACTGGACTGGAAAAACAGTATTAAAAGCAGAAGGCGAATATGAACATAACGGAAGTATATATACAGTAATCGATTTACCTGGAACATACTCCTTGTATTCAAACTCTACAGATGAAGAAGTGGCACGTGATTATATTATTTTTGAAAAACCTGAAGTAACTGTTGTTGTGGTGGATGCAACCGCAATGGAAAGAAATTTAAATTTAGCTTTGCAAGTTATGGAAATGACGAAAGATGTTGTTGTTTGCGTTAACCTAATAGATGAAGCAGAGAAAAAGGGTATTGTCATCGATGAGAAAAAATTAGCAAAATCACTTGGAGTTCCTGTAGTGAAAATCTCAGCTCGAAACCGTGTTGGAATCGGCCAATTGCTAAGTGTAATTGCTAAAGTAGCAAATAAAAAACTAATTCCTACACCAGTTCAAATTACTTATAATGAACAAATTGAAAATATGATTCAAGAATTAGAACCAGAGATCTATAAAGTGTTCGGAGATACTTATCCGGCACGCTGGGTGGCACTCCGCATATTAGATGGAGATAAAAATTTTCTAGCAGCACTCCAAAAACATCATAAGGAACCGCTTGTAAGGGAGGTCGTCATAAATGGAATCTCACTCAGCCAATAAAGCTCTTCCATTAGATTATATTGTTCAGCATGCACAAACACTTACAAAAGAAGATATCCGCGATGATATTGTAGGTGATATTTATCGAACCTCCGCAAGTATATGTAAGGAAGCTGTTCAATACACAAATACTGATAAGTTATACCGTTCAGAGAAGCTAGATAAAATTTTCACTTCTCCTATATTCGGATTCCCAATCATGCTCGGAATTTTATCTATTATTTTTTATCTTACAATTGCTGGAGCTAATGTCCCTTCTGATATGATTGCTGAATTTTTCGGGTGGGCAGAAGGTCATTTAACTGCTTGGTTCCAAGCAATGAATGCACCAGAATGGTTACACGGCATCTTAATTCTTGGCCTATTCCGTGGTACTGGAGCTGTTATTAGTGTAATGTTACCACCTATGGCTATTTTCTTCCCTATGTTTGCTTTATTAGAAAACTACGGGTATTTACCACGTGTTGCATTTAACATGGACCGCTTATTCAAACGGAGCGGTGCACACGGGAAGCAATCGTTAACAATGGCAATGGGATTTGGTTGTAATGCCGCTGCCATCATGTCAACACGTATTATTGAATCACCGCGCGAGCGTATGTTAGCGATTTTAACAAATAACTTCGTTCCATGTAATGGACGTTGGCCTACATTAATATTAATGGCATCATTATTTATGGCAGCTGGCTATACTGGTAGTATGCAAACACTTGTTACGGCTGGTGTTGTAGTTGGAATGGTTGTAATTGGAGTTATTGTAACACTAACGGTATCTTGGGTATTATCAAAAACCGCTTTAAAAGGTGTCCCAACTCACTATACGTTAGAATTACCACCATACAGAAAGCCAAAGATTTGGAACACAATTGTACGTTCCACACTTGATAAATCATTATATGTTTTAAAACGTGCAGTTATCGTCGCTGCTCCTGCGGCTGTATTGACTTGGGTATTAGCGAATATTTATATTGGTGATACAAGCATACTTATGTATTTTGTAAATTTCTTAGACCCATTTGCTAAAATGCTCGGTCTTGACGGATTTATTCTAGCTGCATTTATTCTTGGGTTACCAGCCAATGAAATTGTCGTTCCAATTTTATTAATGTCTTATTTATCAACTGGCGCTTTAACAGAAATAGATGATTTAAACCAAATTAAAAACTTGTTCTTAGAGCATGGCTGGACTTGGTTAACTGCATTAAACACAATGTTGTTCTCCCTTCTTCATTTCCCATGCGGAACCACACTAGTTAACATATATAAAGAAACAAAAAGTCCGAAATGGACATTTCTAGCATTTGCAATCCCTACCGTTATCGCCATTGTTGTTACATTCCTCACAGCGCAATTGGTACATTGGTTAGGGCTTGTATAAAGTGAAACTTCCATCAATAAAACTTTTACTACCCGAAAATAGCGAGATGAATAAAAAGGAAACCTCTCTATTGGTTTCCTTTTTCATCTTCATTTGGATTCTCCCACGGCTGTGCACCATATTTTTTTATTTTCTTATTCAAAAAATAAACAGCATATGGGATAATCCCCATCAAAATCGTATTTATAATTGTAAGAGTAGAAGGCGTTTTCATATCATTCCTCCTCTTAGTAGTAAAGAGTATTAAGCATATTAATAAGAACTACCTTTATTCACATTACTGACCACCTTTTGGTACCAAAGAACCTGAATGTTCTACCAATGGATGAACCCGAACAACGATATAACTCTTAGCAAAATAGTTCTTCCCTCTATCCCAATTTTTTTCTACCTTCTTCCATTCTTTATAATTATGCCTTTTATAATAGTCCCCTAACTCAAGAGCATCTGTTTTGAACTCTTTTTGCATTTTTTTTACTGTTCTCATCGCTACACTTTCCATCTCTTTGGAAATGTAAGTGTTCATTTTTTTTTCACTCCACACCTTTCCAGTTCCTCCTAAATATACTTCCGCTAGCACACCTTCAGGATAAATATCAATTGTAAACTTTGGACGCCGAGGTTCTGTAAAGGAAGCGTGTATTTTGCGTCTTATTTTATGAATCTCATACGTAATCTCTTTCTCCTTTTTTCGAATGGTCAGAAACCCGCCCACTTTCTTTCCAATTATATAGTTTAATCCTTGCGTATCTTTTCCTGTTAACAAGCCCATCAATTTATTATTATGCCCTTTAAATACGGCAGCCCCTTCCATTTTCACACCTTGTTTTGTTAATTGTAAAACCGGAAGCACAAAGCTTCTCTTAGCAATCATCATTTCTTGTAAATCACCAAGACGAACTGCCTCTAACATAAACGCATTAACATCTGCATGATCTGCTAATAAATCAATATATTTTGCTGGTAAATTTTCTGGTTTCGATCTTTGCTGTAAAATCTTTTCAGCTCGATCTTTAGAGACGAAAATTCTAATATTCCTCCTCATTTCATGATCACGAAAAAAGATATCTGAAGTTTGTTCTAACAGGTTTTGTTGCTTTAATAAATCTTTTGAAAAAACTATAACTTGGATATGCGGAAAAAATAAAGATCGACTAATTTTTTTGGATATCTCGCGAACTTGCGCAAAAATACTATCAGCGGTTGCACTAATATTGATATAATTATCCTCAGCTCCACCCCCGCCTCCACCTTTTCCTCCCTGTTGCGCTAACGCACTCGGTAAGACAAGTTGATACGTTCCTTTCATACGAGGTGGTGTCTTTGATTCACTTTCTTCCTCTTCTTTTGCAACATCAAAAGCTGCTCCTGCAACAAAACCTCTCTCTTCAATCTCTTTCCGTTCTGAGCAGCCAGTCATACATATAACCAAAACAATACAACAAATATATTTATGAAGACCTTTCACTACTTTTGCCCCCCTTTATTTTATAAACAATAAAAACAAGAATAGGGACAATGATAACGCACGCCATATCTACCCAAGCTAAGTAAGTACCATACTGAGTTAACTTCGTAACATTTTCAGGCAGCATATTGAACAAATAAATGATTGGTGCACTTACAAAAATAAATGCTTTTTTTTTAATAGAAGGAAACATTGAACAGAAGCCCATTATGGCAATGTCATAATACATAGCGGTTGTATTAAAAATGGTAATAATCCAAGTCGTAAAAAAAATAGCATCAAAACGTTCTAAGAAACCTCCACCAATTTCAATCTCTTTTCCTAACTCAATAACAGGATACGTTAAACTTCTCGTTGTAGAATAAGAGAAGACAGTAACACAAGTGAGATAAATAAGGATATATAATAAGTTCGTAATCATTACTCCCTTTGCAGCAGCTAAAGGAGCTTTATCTCTTTGCTTTACAATTGCAGAATAAAATAAAACAATCTCAAACCCAATAAATGTAAATATCGATTCCTTCATCCCAAGAGCATATTGGCTCCATTTTGTTTGGAAAAGTGGGAGCAAATTATGAGTATCCATTAAATTTATATTTAATAGAGATAAAGCCAAAATGGCGCTCGCTACAATTGGCAAAAATAACAAATTAAGGCGGAGCAATGCCGCTCTAGAACCACTTACTCCATAGATAACAACAAGTAAGTAAAAAAATGATAAAAGTTCAATAGGCGTTTTACCAAATAAGTATGTTTGTGAAATAATTGAAATTGCTCGCGCTTGATACGCGGTAACGCCAACGAACGTTAACACCATAATACTTGTAACAATGAAGGCTACGGGTTTTGATAAGTATGTACTTGTATATTGAAAAAACGTTTGTTTTGGAAATAAATTCGCTATTTTTGTAATAACCCAAGCAAAAAACGCACAAATCGCTCCACCAAGAAGTAGTATGATCCATCCGTCTAAAAAAAGCGTCTTTTCTGCAATTACACGAGGCATTGAAAGCGCTCCTGTACCAATAATGACTGAAGACACTGCAAACATTAACTCACGAGATCCAATCTCTTCATCTCCGTATTCAAACGGTTTCAATTCACTTTCTCTCCTTTGAACGTAATGTTTCATCTTTGGTCTGTAAATATTCAGGTCTTGTCTTTAACGTTGCCTCCGGTAACAATGCTACTTCTTCTTTCCAATCTCTATAAAAAGCAGGAGCTATTGGCGTAAAATACGGAATTCCAACACTTTTTAGATTCATCATATGTATTGCTAATGCAATTAGCGCTAAAATAATCCCATATAGTCCAAACATAGTAGCTGCTAAAATAAACGCAAATAACAAGAAACGAAATGTAATCGTTATACTATACACAGGCAAAGAAAAGGTAGCAATAGCCGTAACGGCGATTACAATAACCATAAAAGGATTGACAATCCCAGCGCTTACCGCAGCTTCTCCAATAACAAGTCCTCCTACAATCCCAACAGTTTGTCCGATTTGCTTGGGTAAACGAAGCCCCGCCTCTCTAATTAATTCCATTGTTAATGTCATAATGATGGTTTCAATATAGGCAGGAAATGGCACACCTTCTCTTGCTCCAGCAATCGAATACGCAAGATTGGATGGAATGAGACCTTGATGATAGGAAACAAGCGCAACATATACTGCTGGAAGCAAGATTGCCATAAGCCCAGCTATCATACGAAGCCCCCTTAGTAATGTACCAATAATCCATCTTTCAAAATGATCTTCTGGCGATTGAAAAATATCAACAATAACCATAGGTGCAATAACCGCAAACGGTGATCCATCTACTAATATGACCGCTTTTCCTTTCGCTACAGCAGCTATCGCTCTATCTGGCCTTTCTGTATTTAAAAATTGTGGAAAGGGAGACAAGTTATTATCCTCAAGCAGGTGCTCAATCTTTCCAGAATCTAATATCGTATCTGTTTCGATTGACTGCAATCGTCGATTTAATTCGGCTACAATATATGGATTAATGATGTCTTCAATATAAATTAACGTAACTTCTTTTTGAGATCGTTTTCCCATAATGTAAGATTGAAATCGAAGCTTCGGATCACGTAAATTACGTCTGATTAACATTTTATTCGTTGCAATATCCTCAGTGAACCCTAATTTAGGACCCCGAATGATATTTTCTGTAATCGGTGGCTCTAAACTTCGCATTTCCCACGCTCGACTATTAATTACTAATGCATGAGGGATTCCATCAATTAAAACAACCGTATCTCCCAATAGAACAGAATTAATAACATCCGGGAGCATCTTCACTGTATTTACTTCTCCTATAGAAATAAATTTGTCTAATAAGGTTTGTATGATTGGGGATTTATTCGGAATCTCTTCTTGTTGCAGCGGACGAATAACAAATCGATAAATTAAGTCTTTATCAGTAAGCCCACATAAAAAAACAACAGCACATCGAGTAGATGAACCAGAAAGCGCAAACTCTCGTACCGTTAAATCATTAGGTGACTGCAGTGTTTCTCGAATAGATTTTGTAATCGCAGATAAGTTCGCCTCTAAATTCGTCATCTCTCTCACCTAACTTTCCTCTCAAAACGTTACCGTTATATTTCTCCACATCGGGAAAATATATGTAATGAAAAAAGCTACCTCTCTAAAGTAAGGTAGCTTTTTTCATTGCATACGATTCTTATCTCTCTAGTACAGTAGAGTCTTGCTTCACTTCAATATTTCTAGTCACAATGCTAACTACGAACATAACGAAAATATTTACCATTAATGCGACAATCCCTACATTTAAATCCTTAATATATTGCGGAAAGGATGGAAACATACTAGATATAGTCGAGCCAGACAATGTAATATAAGCAACTACTAATAACCCAACTCCCATTCCAGCAATTGCACCTTGCTTTGTTACAAATTGACGATGAAACAAACTACAAACTAGTGCAGGGAAAAGCTGTGTAACAATGCTATATCCCATAAGAAGAAGTGCACCGATTGTTTCCCCGCCTTTAAATGTAAAGAACACAGCAACAAGTGTTACAACAGGAACAAATAGCTTTGCAGCCCTTGCTACCTGCTGATCTGATACAGATGGCGTTAGAACCTGATAAATATTTTTCGCAAGTAGCGTCGAAGCTGCCATAACAAGCATAGATCCTGGTACAAGTGCAGTTAATAATCCTGCGCTACCGATAATACCAATAAACCACGGATCAAAAGTTTGAATAGCAAGGCGGAATAACGATAGATCTGCATCCGCTCCTTGTAATCCTGGCACTTGTAAAATAGCAGCGAAGCCAGCAAAAAATACAAAGAGTAATACTAAAGAGTACAATGGCATAATCGCCGCATTTTTCCGAAAGACTTTTTCACTTTTGGCCGAAAAAGCTGAAGCAAATGTATGTGGCCACATATAAAAACCTAGTGCTGTTAATATAATAGTAGAAACAAACCAAGAAATACTCATCCCTTCCTCAGGTAAAGCTAAAAATCCTGGTTTTGCGGCTTCTACCGCTTCAAACATCGGCTGAAATCCTCCGTAATAATGATATGGTAAGTATATTCCTAAAAACATAACGATAAATAAAATCATAATGTCCTTTAATGCAGCTGTCCAAGCAGAGCCATGTATACCAGAAATCATTACATATATTGTAATTGTAATCGCGCCAATCCACACCGCAAAAACTGGTGATACTTTTCCATACGAAGCTTCAGAAACAATAATTCCGAGTCCCTTTAGCTGCAATACAAGATACGGAATAATAGAAACAACACCGATAATCGATACGATAATCCCAAGGGCCTGGCTATTATATTTTTTTGTAAAGAAATCCGGTTGTGAAATAAGTCTATGCTGTTTTGCATATTTCCAAACCGGCGGTAATAAAAAATAAGACAAAACATAAGCTAGTGCCCCATATCCTAAAATATAAAAGGTAGGAGCACCTTTGCTATACGCCCAGCCACTACCTCCTAAAAATGTAAACGTCGTGTAAATCTCTCCTGCCATAAGAAGAAAGACGAAAATCGTTCCGAACCCCCTTCCTCCAACAGACCACTGTTCTAAATTCATATCTTTCCCGCGCTGTGCCCGAATTCCTAAAAATAAAGACACGCATAAAAACAAAGTAATAATAATAAGTGCTATCATTCCACTTCCCCCTTATTAGCAGGGTCTAACCAATATAGAAATCCCATACAAAAAGATGTAATAAATACAGAGAGTAAAATCCAAAACAATAAAAATGGCATCCCGAATACATAAGGAGTAACTGAATTTGTAAACACTGGTCCAACAACTAAACAAAGAACTGGAATAAGTGCTAGTACGTGTATTTTTTTCATCTCATTCTCCTTTTCTCATAAAATTCAAAACAGATGAAACAAAAACTTCAACCCCAATTGGCAATGCACCTTCGTCAATTGTAAAACGAGGATGATGATGCGGGTACACAATCCCCTTTTCTTTATTCCCAGCACCAATAAAGAAGAATGTGCCCGGTGCCTTTTGTAAAAAGGCTGAAAAATCTTCCCCTGCCATCGTAGGTTGCAACCTATGTACTCGCTCTCTTCCATAAAGTTCTAGTGCTGTATTTTCTAAAAGTTGCGTAACCCATTCATCATTCACAACAGGACGATAACCATATTCATAAGAAAATTGATATGTAGCACCGTACGCTTCTGTAATATGCTTCACGATATTTTCAATCCGCCGCGATGTTTGTTCTCGTAACTCATGCTTTAGACTTCTTACCGTACCTTCAATCTTCGCTTGCTCTGGAATTACATTATGTGTTGTTCCGGCATGAAACTGCGTTACAGATAAAACGAGAGAATCTAACGGATTCGTAAGACGCGATACGATTTGTTGAAGCTGTGATACGATTTGTGTACCAATGGCAATGCTATCAACTGTTTCATGCGGAATACCAGCATGTCCACCCTTTCCTTCTATTGTAATTCTAAACACATCAGGCGCTGCCATCGCTGGACCATAAATGACACCAACTTTCCCCACTTCTAAAGAAGCCCAAAGGTGCGCTCCAATAATATAGTCCACATTTTCCATCACGCCTGCTGCAACCATTTCCTGTGCACCACCTGGAAAGTTTTCTTCAGCATGTTGAAATAGAAAACGAATTTCTCCTTTAATTTTTTCTCTTTGCTCCACCAGTGTATATACAGCACCAAGAAGCATCGCAATGTGACCATCATGCCCACATGCATGCATCACTCCCGGATATGTAGAAACAAATTCAAACTGATTTTCTTCTTGGATGGGAAGCGCATCCATATCTGCACGAATTGCAATCACTTTCCCAGGGTGTTTACCAATTAATCTTGCCATGATGCTATACTTTGTCGGTCGTGAGAGTTCTAGATGAGGAATTGTTTGAAGTATGTCATATATATACTGCGATGTTTTTTCTTCTTGAAAAGATAACTCCGGGTACCTGTGAAAATGCCTTCTCCATTCTATTAATTGTTCTTTAGAAAGAACAATATCTTTTACTTCATCCATCAATCCTCTTCCTTTCTTCACTAAGTTAAATGTTATTATAGCTTGAATTAGATTAAAAATAAAGAATATTCTGTTTTTATTACTTCAAAAAAATGAAAGCTACCTAATATTAGATAGCTTTCATTTTTATAAAATAGTAATTGCTTGTTTTCCCATTTGCTCCCATGCTCTTTCAAATTCAGAACGTGATACTTTTTTATTCGGATTGTTAGCTAACGGATCGTTCATATATACGTAGTTTTGATCATATCCAACAACTACTACGCTATGCTCGTAATATGTAATTTTTATATCACCGTTATTTGTATTCCATGTTTCAAAACTACCTTCAGCTAGCGGTTGAAACGTTGTATTCGCAATTACCCATACTGGTGAACCTGAACTAATGACTTTATAAATATCCTGAATATCTTTTCCTGTTAAATCAATGGTTTTTTCAGGCATATACTTTTCGGCAAGTTTAAAAATAGGCTCATGATACACACCATATCCAGGCTCAGCCTTCGTATAAATATTTCCAACGAATCCTTCATAAGGGTTTCCTCGAAGATTATTTTCTTTAAATGGAACTTTATTTATTTCACTTGCAAGTTGCATCTTATCTACTTGTACACCTTTATACTGCAATAACATTGCTAGACTCGTAACCTCACAACCTCGCTGCAGTTCTGGAAGTTGTTTTATGAATGGAACACTTTCAATCATAGCTGTTTCTTTCATATCAAACAAAAAATCCACTCGTAACTCTTGGACTTTTTGAAGAATTTTATTTTTCCCTATAAAAATAATAGCAACAAGTATAATCCCTATAATACATATATATTTGACTCTCTTTGACATGTTCAAAACTCCATTACATCATTATTTTCATCTTTTATTGTACCTTTCTTCCGCCTAGTTTGCCAGAAAGATTATATGAATTATTATTCAATTTAACTGTTTTAAAATTCTAATTATTTGTAATTAAAAGAAAAATATATGTACTTTTTCAGAATATTCCGCTATAATCAAAAACGTTATGTGTTTTAGAAAGAACCTTCTTTTATTCACAAAACATGAAATGAGAGACTAATCATAGTTGTTTTTATCACCACTCTTACACCCAGGAAATATACATAATCAATTTCTATAGTGATATACAGAAAACTACTATCAGTATGTTTTTCATCCCCCACTAATGATTAGTGAAATGAAGCACGCTCGATATTCATCGAGCAAAACAAACAAGGAAAAGAACACGGGGTGAAGGGAATATGAATCAAACTAATACAGAACAAACAAGTTTACAACGGACAATGAAAAGCAGACACCTTTTTATGATTGCACTCGGAGGTGTTATCGGTACAGGATTATTCATGGGATCAGGACAAATCGTTCATAACGCCGGACCTGGTGGAGCCATCCTTGCATTTTTAGTTGGTGGCTTCGTTATGTATTTAACAATGCTTTGTCTTGGTGAACTATCTGTTGCAATGCCAGAAGCAGGCTCATTTCAAAGTTATGCAAGCCGATTTATTTCACCTGGTTTTGGATTTGTTGTTGGCTGGATGTATTGGTTAAACTGGGCCGTTACAGTTGGTGTAGAACTAACGACTGTTAGTATTTTAATGAAGCGCTGGTTTCCGGATGTTTCTTCATGGATTTGGTGCGTTATATTTGCAGCATTACTTTTCGTTGTAAACGCTTTATCAGCAAAAGCATATGCAGAAGCAGAATTTTGGTTTGCTAGCGTTAAGGTTGCAACAATCATCGTCTTCATCGTACTTGGAGGCGCCGTTATGTTTGGATTCCTAGATTTCAATGAAAAACCAGCACCAATGCTACATAATTTCACAGAAAATGGCGGACTATTCCCTAACGGTGTTTTAGCTGTTCTATTTACAATGATTACAGTAAATTTCTCTTTCCAGGGAACGGAATTAATTGGTATCGCTTCAGGTGAAAGTGAAAACCCTGAAAAAACAATTCCAAAAGCAATTAAAAATACAATTTGGCGAACTTTATTCTTTTTCGTACTAGCAATTACAGTTGTTGTTGGCTTACTTCCATGGCAAGAGGCCAATCTTGTAGAAAGTCCATTCGTACTCGTCTTTGACACAGTGGGAATTCCATACGCAGCAGATATTATGAATTTTGTTATTATTACTGCTGTATTATCTGTAGCTAATTCAGGACTATATGCGAATTCACGTATGCTTTGGGCAATGTCAAAACAAGGCATGGCAAGCCCTATATTTACAAAACTAACGAAAAAAGGTGTGCCACTGAACGCATTAGTTTTCAGCCTTATCTTTGCGAGCCTTTCGCTATTAACAAGCGTATTTGCAGCAGATACCGTCTTTTTAGTATTAACATCCATTGCCGCAATGGCAGCAGTTGTTGTCTGGATGTCAATTGCAGCTTCACAATTTTTCTTCCGAAGAGAATTTATAAAAAATGGCGGAAATATAAACGATTTAAAATATCGCACACCACTTTATCCAATCGTTCCAATTTTAGCTTTCTCTTTAAATTTTATTACATTCGTTAGTTTAGCTTTCATTCCAGATCAACGCATTGCACTTTACTGCGGGATTCCATTTATGATTATTTGCTATATCTTGTATCAAGTTAAATATAAAAAAGTTGTCACATTTGAACAGCAACGAAGTATTACACAGGAAATAAACTAAATATATGAAATATTCAACTATCTTACCTTATGATAAGATAGTTTTTTTCTATTTCTTGGATATGCTGGTATAACTTTAATTATCTTAAAATTCTCATAATCATAGTTTCGTCCGAAAAATGGTTTACAATGTAATCAAGTTACAAATGATATTCACCTTAAAAAGTGTGCATTTGTGTCTATTTTTTAACAATCTAACAAAAACTATTGCCTTCTATAAATTAATAGGTTTATATTGTTTTATTGGCATAGTTTCAATCCAAGGAGAAAGGAGATTTTCAATCGTGCAACTAAAGAAATCGTTTTGGAAGTTGGCTTCACTTCTTCCTTTATCACTACTCTTGTTCCTCGGTGGCTGTGAGAAAAAACTTGCAGTATTAAATCCACAGGGGCCTGTTGCAAAAGCACAGTATGATTTGATCGTTTGGTCATTCGTACTTATGTTGTTGATTATTGCAATTGTATTCATTTTGTTTACAGTCATCTTGATTCGTTATCGTGAAAAACCAGAAAACATGGACTATGAGCCACCTGATCAACACGGTAACACATTATTAGAAATTATTTGGACACTCTTCCCAGTTATTATCGTTATTGCATTATCAATTCCAACGGTAAAAGCAACTTATGCATCAGAAGAGGTTCCAAAAGAGTCTAAACATATTAAACCAGTTGAAATTTATGTTACATCAGCTAACTGGAAATGGTTATTCAGTTATCCAGAGGAAAATATTGAAACCGTTAACTATTTAAACGTACCAGCTGGTACACCAATTCAATTTAAATTAACATCTGTTGGTCCAATGAATGCCTTCTGGGTTCCAGAACTTGGTGGTATGAAATACACAATGGACGGCATGATTATGGATTTATTCCTACAAGCTGATAAGCCAGGTTCTTACCTTGGTCGTAGCTCAAACTTCTCCGGTGAAGGATTTACTCACATGGAATTTGAGCTTGAAGCAAAAACAAAAGAAGATTATGACAAGTGGGTAAAAGAAGTAAAAGAAACTGCTAAACCACTGACAGAAGAAAAATATAACGAAATCATTAAACCTGGTGTAGTAGGGCGTATGACATTCTCTAGTCACCACTTAAAGTATGTAGATCCAAAATCACTTGAATACTGTGATTACAACTACTACAAAAACAAAAAGTAACAGATATTATTCCAACAGATTGGAGTGAACACAGTGAAGCTTGATGAATTTTTTGTCACAGGCGATCCGATTATTTACGGAGCTGACGCATCTATTGTTCTTGTGACATTAGCAATCATTTTCGTACTGACAAAGTATAAAAAATGGAAATGGCTTTGGGATGAATGGTTAACAACTGTTGACCATAAAAAAATCGGTATAATGTATATTATATCGGCAGTATTAATGTTATTCCGTGGTGGGATGGACGGTCTAATGATCCGTGCTCAATTAACTTTCCCAGACACAACATATTTAGACGCTACACACTATAACGGAATTTTCACAACGCATGGTACAGTTATGATTCTTTTCATGGCCATGCCATTCGTTATGGGATTAATGAACGTTGTTGTACCATTACAAATTGGTGCTCGTGACGTTGCATATCCATTCTTAAACGCATTAAGTTTTTGGTTATTCTTTATCGGAGCAATGTTATTTAACATCGCTTTCGTTATCGGAGGTTCTCCAGACGCTGGGTGGACATCATACTTCCCAATGGCTGGTACCGAATTTACTCCTGGCGTAGGAAATAACTACTACGCAATTGCATTACAGATTTCAGGTCTTGGTACACTAATGACAGGTATTAACTTCCTTGTTACGATTTTAAAAATGCGTACACCTGGTATGACATTAATGAAAATGCCAATGTTTACTTGGTCAATTTTAATCACAACAATTATCATTATTTTCGCTTTCCCAGTATTAACAGTTGCTCTTGCATTAATGACATTTGACCGTCTATTTGATGCTCACTTCTTTACGATGGCGAGCGGCGGTATGCCAATGCTTTGGGCCAACCTGTTCTGGGTATGGGGTCACCCTGAAGTATATATTGTTATCTTACCGGCATTCGGTATTTTCTCTGAAATCATTAGTACATTCGCACGTAAACGTCTATTCGGATACAGCGCAATGGTGTACTCAATGATTGCAATTTCTTTACTAAGTTTCGTTGTATGGCTTCACCACTTCTTTACAATGGGATCTGGTCCAGCCGTTAACTCATTCTTCTCGATTTCGACAATGGCGATTTCGATTCCAACCGGGGTTAAGATCTTTAACTGGTTGTTTACACTGTATAAAGGACGTATTCGTTTTACAGTTCCAATGCTTTGGTCATTGGCATTTATTCCAAACTTCGTAATCGGTGGGGTTACAGGGGTTATGCTTGGAATGGCAGCAGCTGACTATCAATACCATAACAGCTACTTCCTAATCGCCCACTTCCACTACGTATTAATCGCAGGTACAGTATTCGCAATGCTTGCTGGATTTACGTTCTGGTATCCAAAAATGACTGGTCATATGTTAAACGAACGCCTAGGTAAATGGACATTCTGGATCTTTATGAGTGGATTTAACATCTGTTTCTTCCCAATGTACTTCTTAGGCTTAGATGGTATGACTCGTCGGATGTACACTTACTCCGCTGATTTAGGATGGGGTTGGCTAAACCAAATCGCATCTGTCGGTGCGGTAATGATGGGTATCGGCTTCCTAATCCTTTGCTACAACGTAGTTTGGAGTGCACGTCACGGTGAGCGTGACACTACTGGAGATCCATGGAATGGCCGTACACTTGAATGGGCAACTCAATCTCCTGTACAACATTACAACTTCGCTAAACTTCCTGAAATTAAAGAAGCTGATGCTTTCTGGTTCATGAAGCAACGCGGAGAAACAATTACACCAAAAGCAGATGAATTAAAACCAATTCACATGCCAAGTAACTCTGGTGTGCCAATTATTATGTCTAGCTTTATCGGTCTTGCTGGTTTTGCGTTAGTATTTAGCTGGTTCTGGTTAGCAATTATTGGCGGTATCGGTATGCTAGCTTGTATGATCTATCGTTCATTTGATTATGACGATGGTTACTACGTAAGCGTTGATGAAATTAAAAAAACAGAACATGTAGCATGAGAGGTGAAACGAAATGGCGGCTTTAGATAAAAGCTTACCTTTAGAATATCAATCTGAACAAAGCAGATTGAATATTCTAGGGTTCTGGATTTTCCTAGGGGCTGAAATTATGCTGTTCGCAACACTTTTCGCCTCTTATCTAGTCCTTGCTGGTCGTACGGCAGATGGCCCAACACCAGCGCAATTGTTTGAAGTTAAAACACTTTTAATTCAAACACTCCTACTTTTAACAAGTAGTTTTACATGCGGTATCGTAATTCATGAAATGCGTAAGCATAACCAAAAAGCTATGTTAGGATGGTTCATTCTCACATTACTTTTAGGTGCAGGCTTCCTATTCTTTGAAATTGAAGAGTTCATCCTGTATGTTGGGGAAGGCGCTACGCTTCAAACAAGCGCGTTCTTATCTGGATTCTTCGTTCTTCTTGGAACGCACGGTGCCCACGTAACGGGTGGTATCATCTGGGCAACTTGTGTAATCATCCAAATTTTAAAAAGAGGCTTAACACCAGTTACAGCTCGTAAAGTATTCATTATCAGCTTATACTGGCATTTCCTTGACCTTGTTTGGATCTTCATTTACACACTAGTTTACTTGAACGGGATGGTGGCGTAATAATGGGACAAAACAATACTCAAGCAAATGGACATTCGCATAGCGGGTTTCCATGGTCACACGTTTTCGGGTTCATTTTATCGCTTGCACTAACGTTTCTTGCTTTATACGTTGCGCTTTACACAGACTTGCCACTTTCAACGATATTAACAACTATTATCGTAATGGCACTTGCGCAAGCTTTATTACAATTAATTATGTTCATGCACTTAAGAGAAGGAGAAGGTACAATTCAAATTCTTACAATGATATACAGTTTCTTCGTTGCAATCGCAACAATCGGTCTTACTGTATGGATTTTCTTCTCTATGTAATGAATAGAAAATGGACTGCTGAGGTTATCTCAGCAGTCTTTTTATTTATCCCGCATTAACGGGCAGTAATACCCCCACCTCAAAATTCGGCGGGAGCAAAGAAGTTAGGTGGGAGATAAACTGCCCGTAAAAGCCCGATTGGTTCAACTAATAATCAGTGGGAGATGAAGAAAACCCCCACTGATTAAAGTTTCACTTTATTCCCCTCCTCTTCTATCCATATTACGGAAATTACAACATTATCATGTAAACCATACTTATTATGACAAATGTTAAGAAAACTCTTTCTTTATGAAATCGAGTTCACATGCATTGCTTTTCTTCCTATAATATGGCTAAAATAAGTACTATATTATTTGAAGGGAGAGAACGCAGTGGAACATCATTCCTCAGTCCTATCACTTATGATTGTTGTCGCAATCGCGTTTTTCATTCCCCTTTTGTTACAACGCTTTAAATTAAAAGCACTTCCTGTCGTAGTTGCAGAAATTATCGCAGGAATTTTTGTAGGAAAAAGTGGATTTAATGTCATCGAGCCAGACATGTGGCTTCAAGTCTTATCAACACTAGGATTTATCTTCTTAATGTTCTTAAGCGGTTTAGAAATCGATTTTTCTATCTTTAAACAAAAAGGGAAAAAGAATACGACGAACGAACCAAACACGTTCCAAGTAGCAAGCATTATCTTTTTATTCATTTTCATCTTATCCTACGCTATATCACTTATATTCGTATGGCTTGAATTTGTAGATAGTGCCTTATTTATGACATTAATTATTTCAACAATTTCTTTAGGTGTTGTTGTTCCAACATTAAAAGAAAATAACTTAAGGAAAACAGCGATTGGCCAAATCATTTTATTAGTTGCTGTTATTGCCGATTTAGTTACGATGATCCTACTCGCTGTATTCGTCGGATTGAACTCGGAAAGCGGTCAAAGCATGTGGCTTCTTCTCGTTCTATTTGGCGCAGGTATTGTAATTTACTTTGTGGCAAGACGCTTTAAAAATATTCCATACCTAGAAAATTTAAAGGCTGGTAGTGTCCAAATTGACACACGTGCCGTATTTGCACTCATTTTAATCTTAGTCGGATTATCTGAATCTGTTGGTGCAGAAAATATTTTAGGGGCCTTTTTAGCAGGTGTGCTCGTATCCTTATTATCACCAAATGAAGATATGGTCGAAAAGCTTGATTCCATCGGATATGGCTTCTTCATCCCAATTTTCTTCGTTATGGTTGGTGTTAATTTAGAAGTATGGTCTATTTTTAAAGAGCCTTCTAGTATGCTAATGATTCCGATTTTAATTGTGGGACTCTTTATTTCAAAACTACTGCCATCACTTGTACTAAGAAAATGGTACCCACGTAATATTGTATTAGGAAGTGCGATTTTATTAACATCGACACTTTCATTAGTTATTGCCGCAGCACAAATTGGTGAAAAGCTAAATATCATTAGTCCGAGTCTATCTGCTTCACTTATTTTGAGTGCAGTTATTACATGTATTTTTGCACCTATATTCTTTAAAAAGATGTTTCCAAAAATGGAAACACCAAAACCAAGAGTTTCTATTATTGGCGCAAGTCGAATCACTCTTCCACTATCACTTGATTTAAAACGTGAAGATTATGATGTGACACTATACATGATGCGTCAAAATAAAGTAAATGCAGAGGAAGCAAAGTCCCATGACTTCCCGATTGTAAAACTAGATACAATTACGATAGCACTATTAGAAGAACACAAAGCATTCGATGCAGATCGCGTTGTAGTTGCAACAAGCGATGATGAACAAAACTTATTATTAGCAGAACATGCGAAAGAATTAGACGTTGAACATGTTATTGCAAGTGTAGAAGATCCACTTCTACAGGAAAAAGCAACACAAGAACATATTGCCGTATTCTCCACCATCAACTCTACACGAATTTTATTACGCGCACTCATCGATAGACCGAGTCTCGTTCGTTTAATTACGACAGCAAATGAAACAGTTCGTGAAGTCGAATTACGTAGTAATAAATATAACGGTTTACCGCTTCGTCGTCTGCCGTTCCTAGGTGACGTGCTCATCATTCAAATTTACCGTGGTAATCAAGCACTCGTACCACACGGTGATACAAAATTACAACATGGCGATACGCTCCTTGTAACAGGCTCAAAAGAGCACATCGATACACTGAAAAGCATATTAGAATAGCAGCAAGTCCCCTTTCAAAATTGAGAGGGGATTTTTTTAGTACATAACATTCGCAAAATTTTTCTTAAGATTCTCGTTTTTTAATGGTAAAATATTACTATCATACATTATGGGGATGAATCACACTATGTCTATTTCAACTTTAGCTCTTTTGTTATTAGCAGAAGTACTCGTTGCCATTATTCTTATTGGCATTAGCATTGAAATTTGCAGCTATGGATGGAAGAAATCCAATGGCACGAAATACTTTTGTCTCTTTCTTTCCCTTCTCATTGGCACTGTTAGCATATTAGGTCTTTGTGTTGCGCCGGCCTATTTTTTTCTGCAACTTATTGAGAAATCCTCATAAGAAAGGACAATAATATGATTACAATCAAACATATTGATGCCTCTGAAACATATAAACTACGGCAAAGTATCTTGCGACCAAATCAACAGTTAGATGATTGCAAATACTCATCTGATTACGAAACAAATTCCTTTCATCTCGGTGCCTTCTTACATGATGAACTCATTAGTATCGCTTCTTTCTCATCTGAAGCAGAGCCTTCCTTACAAGGTAATAACCACTATCGTTTACGAGGCATGGCTACAGTTCCCGCTTCTCGAAAGCAACATGCTGGTCGCTCATTAATTAATCATGCCGAAATAATCTTAAAGGAACGCCAAGCAGAGTTGCTGTGGTGCAATGCCCGAATTACGGTTACCGATTACTACAAACGATTAGAATTCTATGAACACGGCGAAATGTTTGATATCCATCCGATCGGACTTCATAAATTGATGTATAAAGCGTTATAAATCATTCTTCTTTAACTAATATAGCCCTGTCCATATGGAGAGGGCTATATTATAATTCATCATCTTCATCTCTTATTGATTTTCTATAATAATAGACATATAAAAAAGGAACTAAAGAACAAAGAAATACAACAATACCAATTATCCCTGCATCTAGTATAGAAGCATCAGGTGTTACAATCATTTGAATTCCCGTGATAGCACCCGTAAGTATAATCGGAATAAGTAACAATTTGAAAAAATATCTATGTTTTTCCGGCTCTCCGCTTTCATATACCTCAACTGATTGCTTTAGATTTAAAAAATTGACGGATATGATCCCAACCATAAATAACATTAGCAAGTCAGAAACCCCTTCATATCCAGTTCCCTTTATAACATAACGATAAAAAATCATACTTAATATTATACAGTTCTGTAGCATAAATGCCATTCTAATATGTTTTAATCCTTGAACCATTAACCGTTCATCTTTCACGATCCTCATGGCTACCCTTCACTCCCTCTCTTCCCAAAATAAATCGTTTAACGTTTTATTTAGTGCATAACAAATATTTAAACATAACTCTAAAGAAGGGTTATACTTCCCCTTTTCAATTAAACTAATCGTTTGCCTTGTAACTCCTACTTTTTCTGCTAATTGTTGTTGTGTTAAATCTAACTGAACACGAGCGACTTTTATTTTACTTACAGCCAATTCATGCCCCTCCCTCACCATTTTATTGTAACATATATATTACATTTATCAATTTATAAATTACATAATAATTAAACTTCTTTTTCATGTCTTATATTAGGTTCCTACAAATTAAACTTTCACTTTATTATACACGAAAAAAGGGTACTTCCTACGAGAAGTACCCTTTCCTATATGATTATAAGAATAAATGACACCCAAATAAAATTGCAAAGAAATACAGAAGCGGATGAACTTCCCTCCCTTTCCCCTTTACAATTTTTAAAATTGGATAGATTAAAAATCCAAGTGCAATTCCGTTCGCAATACTAGATGTTAATGGAATCCCTACGAAAATTAAAAATGCCGGTAATGCATCTTCAAATTCACTCCAGTTAATATCACGAATACTTTGGGCCATTAAACTCCCTACAATAATTAATGATGGCGCAGTAATTGCTGCTACACTCGATAAAGAAGCAATTACCGGACTGAAAAATGCAGTAATAATTGTTAAGCAAATGACCACAATACCTGTTAACCCTGTTTTACCACCTGCTGCAATTCCCGCTGATGATTCAATCGTTGCTGCTGTTGGGCTTGTCCCAAACACAGCTCCCGTTGTACCACCGATTGCATCCGCAATAAATGCTTTACCGAAACGTTTTTCGGCATTATCTGTATTTAAACCAGCTTGTTTAATTAAACCAAGTAACGCACCCGTTGTATCAAATAAAAGAACGAGTAAAAAAGAAAAAACAACACCATATAATCCATATTCAATTACATCAGAAAAAGCATTGATTGGATTTGAAACGATAATCCCTTCCGGCAAATGCGGAATCGCTACAATTTCATTCTCAAACTTCAGTTGTCCTGTAAAAAAGGCAACAATCCCGGTTACAATCATGCTAATAAATAATGATCCACTCACACGTAAAGCCATTAATACAGCTGCCAACGCTAATCCAAATAAAGTTAATATAACAGCTGGTGAATGAAAATTCCCGATTGTAACTAAATTAGATGGATGATCAACAATAATCCCAGATAGACGAAGACCAATAAAAGCAATAAATAATCCAATCCCACCTGCAATAGCCTGTTTTAAACTGTCTGGAATCGCCACAATAAGCTTTTGACGAAATGATGTGAAAGACAATAAAAGAAAAATAATACCTGTAACAAATACTGCCGTAAATGCAATGACATATGTAATCCCTTCTGCCTGTTATACAACAGAATAAGCAAAATACGCATTCATCCCCATCGCTGGAGCAATAACAATTGGATAGTTTGCTAAAAACGCCATACATAATGTTCCGACAACTGTTGCAATAATGGTTGCCGTAAATGCTTGATCGAATGGTATACCTGCATCAGCTAATATTTTCGGATTGATGACAAGAATGTACGCAAATGTAAAAAATGTTGTGATGCCAGCTAAAATCTCTTGCTTCACAGAAGTGTTATACTTTTGTAATTGAAACATACTTAGGTACCCTTCCTACACAATGAATTATTATCACACATTCTTTTCTTATTATTATGCGAGAAAATGTAATACTTAATCTTACCAATCCATAAAAAGAAGAGTCAATATATTCACTAATAGTTCGAATTTTAAGTTTAGGTCTGACAAATTGAAAAACCCTTCTTATAGCTGGGAAAGAGCGTCCGGCCATGCATAGAAGCGGTCAGGTCCTATTTTAGCTCCATGCCACGTTTTAAACAAAAGGAGAAAACGAGTGGAGGTCTCCTTTTGTTTACATAGCCGTGATTTATATGTTAGAAAATCTAAATGCATTTTCACACTTCCCTTTTTAGCTAGGAAAGAGGATCCGCCATGTATAGAAGCGGTCAGGACCCATTTTAGCCCCATGGCCACGTTTTAAACAAAGAGAAACACAAAGACAAGTTATCCTCAATTATATATTACAAAATCCAAATAGTTTTATATAGTACAGAACACAAAAATTATTTTTGTAGCATAACAGACAGAAATGTTTTATAATTTAAAATAGTTTCACTTCAAGTAAGCGTATTCAATTTTTTCATCCTATAAGGAGGACTTTTTATGCAGCAAACAAACAAATCAGGAACTTTAAACCGCGGTCTAAAACAACGACACATCACATTGATGTCTCTCGGATCCGCTATTGGCGTAGGACTATTTTTAGGATCTGCTTCCGCTATAAAATTAGCTGGACCTTCTATTCTATTAGCCTACTTGATTGCTGGACTCGTTATCTTCTTCATTATGCGTGCTCTTGGAGAGATGGCAATTGAACAACCAGTTGCTGGCTCTTTTAGTAAATATGCATATGATTATTTAGGGCCGTTAGCAGGCTATATCACCGGTTGGAACTATTGGTTTTTATGGGTTATTACTTGCATGGCGGAAATTACTGCCGCTGGTATCTATATGGAGTTTTGGTTCCCAGATATCCCGCGCTGGATTTGGGCATTAATGGCTCTCGTATTAATGAGTGCATTCAACTTTTTATCTGTAAAAGTATTCGGGGAACTTGAATTTTGGTTTGCTTTAATTAAAATTGTCACAATTATCTGTATGATTGTAATTGGGACAGGCATTATTCTATTTGGATTTGGAAATGATGGTATCGCGACTGGAATTTCAAATCTTTGGTCACATGGCGGCTGGTTCCCAAATGGTTTTTCTGGGTTACTTCTTTCCTTACAAATGGTTCTATTTGCTTATTTAGGAGTCGAACTTATCGGCGTTACAGCTGGTGAAGCACAAAACCCGAAGAAAACACTCGCGAAAGCAATTGATAACGTATTTTGGCGCATTTTACTGTTCTATGTTGGTGCTTTATTTGTTATGATGGCAATTTATCCATGGAATGAACTTGGCGATAAAGGAAGCCCGTTCGTATTAACATTCCAACAAATTGGTATAGCAAAAGCAGCGGGTATTATTAACTTTGTTGTCTTAACAGCTGCTCTTTCATCCTGTAACGGTGGTTTATTTAGTACGGGACGTATGTTATTTACATTAGCCGAGCAAAAAAAAGCACCTGGAAAATTCGGCCGTTTAAATAAAAATGGCATTCCAAGTAACGGAATTATAGCAACTTCCTTCGTCTTACTCGTTGGTGTTATTTTAAATTACCTTGTTCCTGCAAAAGTATTTACATGGCTTACTAGCATTTCAACGTTCGGCGCGATTTGGACATGGGGTATTATATTAGTCGCACAAATCCGTTTCCGCAAAGGATTACCAGCACAATCTGTACAAAAACTAACGTACAAGATGCCATTACATCCTTTAAGCTCTTATTTCTCGCTTGGTTTCCTTGCATTAGTATTAGGAATTATGGCTTATTCAAAGGATACACGAATCGCATTAATTGTTGGCCCGATTTGGTTAATTGCACTTGTCATCGTGTATTATATGAAAGGCTTTCATAAAACAGATACACCTACATCTTCTTCAAAAGTTGGTTAAAAAATACGACCTTTTCAAATGAAAAGGTCGTATTTCTTTTTAACTCTATATATCTAGTTTCACTTTTCAACATATAAGTAGCTGTTATAAAAGTACAAGAAGGCTTCCACTCATCTTTTCCTTCAGTTTTCACATTGCATAGGGTTAAAATAGGCACTGACCGCTTCTAGCCATGAGCGGATCCTCTCTTCCGTCTAAAAGGAGTTGGTTTATATCAATTTTTCAATCTGGATTTATATATTATTTTTCTTTCGAGAAGAACATTCTTGAAATAACAATTCCTAGCCCACCAACAAGTAAGAATAACACTGCGCGAATCATCATCGATACTTCTGGTAAATCTAAGAAAAATAGCTTACCAACTGTTACAACTAATACAACAAGTCCAGCATATAATATTTCATCCATTCTTCTATTACGACCAAACCAAACTGATACTAAAGCATATATCATCCATAAAAGTGACACATATACACTTATAATGCTGCCATCTGTTGAAAGCACTTCTCCTATTCTAGTAATCGTAATAAATACCAGTACCATAAATCCATACATCGTAATAGAATATATATACTTTCCAAAATGTTGTAACATAGGTTTCACTTTCATCATGCCATAATAGAATGTTCCAACTAAAATGAGATGAGCTACAAAAGCAGCTGACATAAATGCCTCAAACGGACTAACAAGCGTCTGAAGCATACCAATTGCATAGATAGTAGCACTTATATACAATTTCACTTCTTGTTTCATCTTTGTAGAAGTAATAACGCCTAAAAATCCTTGTAACATCAATACAATAGATCCATTCACTAAGCTAAATTCATATAAAATCGCTAAACTAAACGATCCCATCGCAAAACCGAATAAAAGATCCGTAAATAACGATTTTTTATTTTTCCTATATTCAGTTCCAAACATTACAGCGTGTACAATCGCACTTATCAATAATCCCCATGTTGTAAATTCAGGAATCTTCGCAATTGACATTATAAAGAAGATTGCATTGGCGCTAAATGCTGCCATTCTCGGTTGATAAATAAAAGTTCGATCAATGAACATATGCCAAAATAGTGTAAGATGAATCAATCCATAAACAACTGTTAATTGTACGTGTAGATTTCCTAACAATACTGTCATAACTACAAAGAAGATAAACGTTACAAGTACAGAAACAGCGTAAGACACCATATATAAATATTGATAACGATTTTTATATGCATACCATAATAAACTCATTGTTAATAACGTTTCATATCCAAAGAAAATGTAGGAATTAGGAGCTGCACTATTTAATAAAAATGGTACAAAAAATGCTCCTACCGATACAAATATAGCAAGATACTCTGATTGATATCGCTTAGCGAGATAAATACCGAGTATAATCCAAATAATATTTAAGATGAATGCAACGCTGGCCGGAAAAAAGTTATACAAATAATGTGCAGCAAATGTTGTTAAAACAATACTTGTCACACTACCTCCAGCTAGCACGAGACCAAGCGCTTGACGTTCCTGTTTGATTTGCATATCCCCTATATAATACAATCCAACTGATAACGCTACCCCAAATACAATCCGAATGACTGGCGTAAGTAATCCTGCATCTACTCCTGCCTTAAATAGCCAAATGACTCCAAGCAACATAATTGCAACGAAAATTCTTGGCAGCCATGTTTGACAAAATTTTATAATATCAAATGGCTCTGGCTTAAACGCAGATATATCTACCTGCTTTATTTCTGGTTCCTTCACACTTTCTTGATCAGCAAAAACTTCTTCTTTTTTTATATTTGGTTTCAGAATACCAATTTCTATTTCCTCTTTAATCGGTTCCCTGACTTGGTGAACTTTTTCTTCTTCCATTACTCTTTGCTGCGCTTTTAACTCATAAAGCGTCTCCTGCAACGTATCAATCGTTGTTTCTAGCGCTTCTATTCTTTTACTCAAATCCTTTTTCATTTTCTCCCCCCTCTAATCATGCTGATGAAATAGGAAAATACATCATAACAATTGGATAAATTACCAGTTATTTATATCATACTCTTTAACTATCTATTTTTTAAGATATTTTCTCCTAATAACCTCCTATTTTCGCTATTATAGTAGTAAATGGAAATCTTTTTTCGTAAAATGAGGTGTTTCTATGAAAAAGTCAGTTTGGAATTGTCGTCCAAAAAGGAAAATTCGTGGTTTAAGGAGAGTATGCCGAAATTTTTTAAAATATACCACCGCGCATACACGTTCTTTACCAAGCACAACTGAGCTATCTTCTCTAGGCTGTTGGTCTATTCATCTTCCGTTTCCTCTTTCTCATATGAAATCAAAATCAGTGAAACAATTTTATTTACAAACAATCATTAACCGAGTAGAATTTTTCATCCATTTAAAAACTACAGCTGAAAAAGAGTATCGTATTTATTTTTGTGTCTCATTTCCTAGCTTACAAACTTCTAATATCTTAATAGTATATAGTAAACAAGACATAGAACGATTTTTTGAAGTTTTTTTAGGTAGCCCTATAGACGAGCCACAGTGGATTTCTTTATCACAAGAACGCAATATTGAAAAAGAGTTCGGTTTACATATACCTAAAGAATTACAAGTAAAAGGGTACACAGAAATTTTCACTGATCCTCATTACAACGATAAAGAAATGTGGTTTATAGGCGAATTAGAGTAAACAAAAAAGGCGTTTTCTAGTATAGAAAACACCTTCTCCTCCTAATCCTTTTTATTCATACAAACACTTACAAACATTCCTAAACAACCGCCTACAATCGCTGGAATAACCCATCCAACGCCTTCTGTATATAAAGGAATATTTTTTAACATAGGTGTCCATTTTGAAAGGAACACATTACGATTTAAAATATCTATTCCACTAAAAATCGCTACTAGTCCAATGGTCACTGGATATATATACGTATACTTATCGATATACTTATGGCATAGTCCTAAAATAATTAGTGTTAAAGCAATTGGATAAATGAATCCAAGAATTGGAACTGATACTTGTAAAATTTGTGTTAACCCTAAGTTCGCAAGGATCATACTAGTAGCACTTAAAATAAAAGCCCACACTTTATAAGAAATTTTAGGAAATACTTCCGCAAAAAATTGGCTACATGATGTAACGAGTCCAATTGACACACATAAACAAGCAACAGTAAAAATAATTCCTAATAATACGGTACCACTTTGTCCAAATAATGCAGTCATAACGTGAGCTAACACTTGTGCACCATTATCAAACTTTCCAAGCGAGCCACTTATCGATCCAATATATCCGAGAATAACGTAAATAAGAGATAATAAGAGACCAGCGCCGATACCTGCCATGCTCATATACTTAGCTAAGCCTTTTTCATCTTGTACTCCTTTGGCGCGCAAAGCATTTGCCACAACAATTCCAAAGATTAATGCTGCTAAAGCGTCCATCGTTAAATACCCATCTAAAAACCCTTGAAATACCGCAGATTGTTTATAGTTCCCTATTGGTGCTTGAACTTCTCCAACTGGTGTAATCATACTTTTTATAAAAATAAGAGCAATCATACATAATAATAAAGGTGTTAATAGCTTTCCAAACAGCCCCATCAATTTCGATGGTGATAAACTTAGCCAATATACAATACTAAAAAAGATGACTGTATAAATAAGTAGTAATACACTATCCGCTCCCGGAAAGAACTGACCTGGTCCCATTTCAAAAGCTAAACTCCCAGCGCGTGGTATCCCTAGCCCCGGACCGATAAACAAATAAATTAAACAAGGAAAAATAATTGCAAAAGAAGAATGTACACGATTTGCTAAAGTTTGAAAACTCCCTGCTTTCGCAATCGCAATTACACCTAATATCGGAAGTCCTGTTGCTGATATGATAAAGCCAAGCAATGCAACCCACACCTGTTCCCCTGCTTCATATCCAAGGAAAGGCGGAAAAATTAAATTCCCAGCCCCGAAAAACATCGAGAATAGCATAAGGCTCATAAGCAAAATTTCTTTTTTCTGTAATGATTTCATTTCTTTCTCCTTCTTTACTTTTAAATAAGATAGAATCCTTCTCATCCTATATACATCTATTTTTGTTTTTCAACATATAAATTGCGGCTATGTAAACAAAAGAAGACCTCCACTCGTTTTCTACTTTTGTTTTCCATCGCATGGGGCTAAAAAGGCACTGACCGCTTCTAGCCATCGCCGGATCCTCTCTTCCATCTAAAAAAGAAAGGTTTTAGATGTTTTTTATTTCCCCACTAAAACAAACATAGTCCATAGTCTATCACAAAAGAAATCCCCATTCTATATCTTTGAAGGTTTCCAATTTCTTATGAAAAATCGACCTTTATTGACTTTTAATAGTTAATAAAGTAAAATATTAAATATACAAAACTATTAACTTTGTTTTCGTTTGTGTCAGGAGGAAACTTACATGGAATCACCGATACAACTTGAGAAAAAACAACAAAGAAACAAGAAACATCCTCCAGGTTTATATCTACTCTTCTTCACAGAAATGTGGGAACGATTTAGTTACTATGGATTACGAGGATTATTAACACTATATTTAACAACAGCTTTAGTAAGCGGTGGCCTTGGGTTTAGTCCAGCTTGGGCACTTTCAATTTACGGATTTTATACTGGAGCTTGTTATTTTACTCCAATGATTGGTGGATACTTAACAGACCGTTTTCTTGGAAGACGCTTAGCAATCACAATAGGCGGCGTTACAATGGCAATCGGTAACCTTACGTTATTCGCTTTGCAAAATCAAATCGGACTATACATTGGGCTAGCGCTTATTATTATTGGTAATGGTTTCTTCAAACCAAATATCTCTACACTTGTTGGCGAACTTTATGAAGAAAATGATCCAAAACGTGATAGTGCATTTACCATTTTCTATATGGGTATTAACGTCGGTTCATTTTTAGCTCCACTCGTTTGCGGGTTTTTATCAGAAAATTTATTCAAAACAACAGTAGATGGTGTTGTTCATTACGGTTTCCGTTACGGATTCTTAGCCGCTTCAATCGGTATGATTATCGGTCAAATATTATTTACAACGTTATCCAACCGATTCCTTGGCGATATCGGTAAAAAACCAACAAGAGATCTACAAACAGCATCAGGTAAAGAAACAGCTGGTAATACACCACTCACAAAAAAAGAAAAACAACATACAGCAGTTATCGTTATTTTAACTTGCTTCGTTGTCTTCTTCTGGGCTGGTTTTGAACAAGCCGGTAGCTCGTTAACACTATATACAAACAAGTTTGTTGATCGTTCTGTATTCGGATGGGAAATCCCAACATCTTGGTTCCAATCAGTCAATCCACTCTTTATCATCTTACTTGCCCCTGCTATTTCAGCACTATGGGCTAAGCTTGCTACAACCAAACGTGGAGACTTAAAAATCCCAACGAAAATGGGACTCGGTATGATTTTACTTGGAATCGGTTATATAGTTCTTGTTATCGCTACATTAAAAACAGGTAGTGATGAACACAACATTACAGAGAAAGCAAACCTATTATTTATTGTTTTCACTTATCTTTTCCATACATTAGGTGAATTGTTCTTATCACCTGTTGGACTATCAATGGTTAGTTCCCTAGCACCAGTAAAACTTGCTTCATTACTAATGGGCGTTTGGTTAGCTAGTTCAGGTATTGCCAACATCTTAGGTGGGCAGCTCGCTAGTTTTACAACTTCACTTGGATATGCAGAAGTATTCACAGTTATAGGTGCTGTCGCTATTGTTTTAGGATGTGTTTTATTATTACTATCTAAAAAACTAGTAAAATGGATGGACTAAAAAAGCTGAGGGATTGCTCCCTCAGCTTTTTATTTTCTTAGTCTGAACAAAATCCCCTGTAACAACAAAACGCTTGGAGTTATCTGATACAGACACACATGTAATAAGTGTAACTTCTGTTTTCCCGTGATCTTCTACAACTTCCCATTTATCAGGTGTTACTTCTGTCACATTCGTCACAGTGTACTCATATTCATTTTCATTATCATACAGGTAAATTTTATCGTCCTTTTTTAACGAGGATACATCACTAAACAAAACACCCTTTTTCGACATATTATGTCCTGCTAATGCATAATTTTCTTTTCCCATCTCTTGCTTCTCTTTTACAGTTGCTGCTCCTGATAATAAGTTTTTCTCAGTAGAAGCATTTAAAATTGGTAGTTTCAATGAAATACTTGGAATCTCAATACGACCAATTACTTGTGTTTTATCTAATGATGCATTTGCTACCTCTGATAAATCAGGTTGGTTAATTTTAGATGCATCTACAAATTGTGTATCCTGTTTTTGATATTCCATCTTCTGAACAGCTTGTACATTTTCTTTTTGCTTCTTCTCTGCCATATACCCACCATAAAATGGCTTACCAATTAAAATACCACCTACAACAAATAAAAGAATTGATAGTATACTATATATTCTCCGCTTATTCATACATAATTCCTTCCCTTTACAAAAACTTACTTCTATATAAGATGATAAAGTAAGATAGCTATATGTACAAGTATGAGACCAAAAGGAAAAGAAATTTATTTACTAATATGCTAAAAACTCAACACTCCATCAGCCTCATCTGCACTCACAAATAGATCTCGACCGTTTATTTTATGAATACCTTCCGGCGCTGCGCCAGCCGATGATGAAATTCCATTTCTATCATAAAAAATATTTGTAAACCTTTCCCTTTACATAGGTTAATTCTTTGTAAAAAATAGAATAAAAAAACGCGCACGTGGCACGCCTTTAAGCAATTTTATTTCGATACAGCGAAATATGGAATATCGTCATTTGTATAAAAAAGATTAATAATACAACATATAGTGGATATGCTGGAACATACGGACTAACAATCGGATGCATAACAAGTAGTGTAGCTCCAGTCGGTATCACAAACCAAAGTGCCATAAAAGTTGTACGACATGCTTTTGCGGTAATGACTTCCTCACGCTCATCATCTTGTGGAAATAAAAGAGGAAACATCCAAAAGGATAATTTCTTATATTTTTTCTTTTGCACTTTATAAAAAATAGTTGATACAACAGCCATAATCAATAGCAATAAAAACGGTATGATATTTATTGTTACCTCGAATGGTACTTTCTCACTTTGAATAATATTTTCCAACTCTATAACAGCATAATAAAATTTAACAAACGCCCAACTAGCCAACCCGATAAATAACACATTCACTACATATGACAGCATAATTCTATTCAACTTTTTCTCCCTCCTTATTTAAAACAAACACATCCTCCATCTTTAAATCAAATACATCACAAATCGTCAGTGCTAATAACAACGATGGAACGTAATCACCCTTTTCAATTGCAGCAATCGTTTGCCGTGTCACACCAACTTTTTCAGCTAATACACTTTGGGTGAAGTTAAAACGAGCTCTTAGCTCCTTTACTCTATTACAAATGGACAAATTCACCACCTCTTACCATTATTGTATGCTAGACTTTACAAAATGTAAACTCAACTTAACATTAAAATCACAAAAAAATCCAACTTTACCTAATGTAAAGTTGGATTTGATTTTAACTTAAAATTGTAACTTTAACCTTTTTACGGCCCCAAGCACTAGATGAAGCTTTATCTGGCATTAATACATCAATTCTATGCCCTTTAATCGCTCCCCCTGTATCTCCAGCAATCGCTTCTCCGTATCCTTCAACGTATACACGAGATCCTAACGGAATAACCGCATCATCTACAGCAATTAATTTCATATTTGGGTTTGCAGTTAAGTTATGACCCATTTTCGATTTCACAATTTCACCCGGTTTATATCCATTCTCTGCCGGATCAGCTGTATAAGCAGTTGCTTCTACATAGATTTCACGACCGCCTTTAGCAGGTGCTGGTTCTGGCTGAGATGCAGGTGCTGAAGTCGTTTGCTTAGCCGCTTCTGCTTGTCTTGCCTTTTCCTCTTCTTTCGCCTTCGCTAAAGCCTCTGCTTGTGCTTTCGCTTCTGCTTCTGCTTTTGCTTGAGCTTCTGCTGCTAATCTTGCAGCTTCTTGCTCACGAGCAATTGTTTCTTGCACTTCTTTCATGTTCGCTTCAATTTTTGTTTTTTCTTGTTCAGCTAAATTAATTTGACTTGCGATTTGATTATATTTTGTTTGCACAGCTTGTAAGTTTTCTTGACGTTTTTTCAAGTTTTCTTGTAAATTCGCTTGTGCTTTTGCTAATTTTTGTTTATCTGATTCTAAAGATGCCTCTTTTTCGTCAATTGCTTTTTTATCTTCTTCAATTTGACGAAGATCTTGCTCTTGAAGACGTAAAATCTCTTTATCTGCATCTAAGATTGTAGAGACTGCATTCATACGTTGTAAGAAATCAGCAAAATTCTTTGATTCTACTACAACTTCGACTACTAAACTCGTATTTGAGCTATTTTGAACAGAAACCATACGTTTTTTCATAATATCTTTACGGGCAAGTACTTTATCTTCTAAAACGATAATTTCTCCCTTTTTCTGTTCAATTTGCTTATGTGTTTCATCGATTTTACTCTGAATAGCAGCTTGTTCCTCTTTGTTTTTTGTAATTGTATTATTTAAATTATGTAGTTCGCTTTCAATACCTTGTATTTCTTTATTAACAGCTTGCTTTTCTTGTTCTTTTTGCTGAATATCATTGTCATTCTGCTGCAATTGCTGTTGCATGTTGTTCAGTTTCTCGTCGTTTGACTCAGCTTTTACAGCGACTGTACTAGAAAGACCAATAATTCCTGCTAATACTAGACTACTGATTCGCTTAAAATAGTTCATAATCCGACTCCCTTCTCATACAGTTATACATGATTTATTTTACAGTTTGTTTACAAACTCATTAAATACACTTTATTTTTAATGACAAAAAAATAAAAATAAACCATAAAATGTAATAAACTCTTAACTTTTAACAACTGTTTTTCATACAAATCTTACAAAAAAATAGATTCGCATATTAGAAACAACAGATTACACGACATTAAAAACATTGTCAAATCCTGTTGGAACCTTACTAATACAAAATTAGTCTTTTGACAGCGTACGACAACCTGCTACAGCTTATATTAATCAAAATTAAAAACTGACATAATCCCTTTCCTTTTAGACGGGAGAAAGCATCCAGCCATAGAAGCCGCTTTTTCTATTGCACAACAAAAAACTATTGCAGATTACTTTTTGTCCTTCATCACCGTGACTTATATATTAAAATAATTTCAAGTGACTAACCTCTCATTTCCCCTTACATTTGATGGCAAATTTTTGTCTTTTTCAATTTCTCGTCAATTTGAAAGTATTCTTTGTTATAATGGACAAGTTGTTTTTTAGAGAACTATAACAAGGAAGAAACAAGAAACAGCTCTTCGTTTCTCTTTCTATTGTGTCATTGTAGGCGTACTCACTATCATTTTTCTATAAGAATGCAAGAGCTGTCCTAGCAGTAGGACAGCTCTTTTTATAAAAAATTTGTCGTCTTCCTTTTATTTACTTTAAATTTTCAGAATAGTATAATATTAATTGCATCACACCTTATACAATTAATTACGAACGGGATGAATCGATATTACAACATACCCTAGCCTCGTAAGAATAACAGGAGGGATTGCACATGTTATGACTGAAACAGGATATTCACTCTAATTTCTCATTACTAATACAAAAGGGGTGCAATCATGTTTATTGTTACTAAACTCATTCATATTAAATTCGGTTATGAAGAAAAAATTATTCGTTCTTTACAAGAATACTATCCAAACTCTGGTACATACGGGTTTATTAATCTAGAATTCTCTCGTATGAAGCGCACTGAACATGGCAACGAATATATGATTCGTATATTATGGAAAACACAATCAGATTATCATGAGTGGATTTCTCAAAAACAAGAAACTACACCTATGCCATGGAAGGAACAATTCCAAAGCTATATTCTCTCATCAAAATCCAATGCTACGCATGTTAAATATCCGCACTAAAAAAGCCTTCTGCAAAATTGCAGTAAGGCTCTTCTTCATCCCTCTTTCCTATTGAAACAATTCGGCATCTAAAAAATAAAATTTGATTTTACATTTTATTAAAGGTATAATAGATTCCGATTTTTTTTGAAAGGAGCCACATTTTGACAACTTATTTATTTCCAATTAAAACGGCATTTATTCTATTCCCCATTTTAGCAATGATTCTATTGATTCCATTTTTAATATTTAATTACAGAAAATATGGCTATTTAAATAAATGGCGTTCATTTATTTTATATTCTTTGCTGCTTTACTTGCTAAACGCTTATTTTCTTGTTATCTTACCGCTGCCGCAAACTTACGATACATGCAGCCTGCAGCCAGCTAATACACAACACGTTCAGCTTGTACCGTTTTATTTCATCCAAGAAATTAGCAACCATACAGCAGCCATATTAGCAAAGCCTGCTACCTATTTCTACTTATTAAAAGAATCTGCCTTTTTACAAGTTGCATTCAATGCACTGTTAACGATTCCATTCGGCATATATTTACGTTACTATTTCCGCCTTGGTTTTTTACGAACAATCTTCTTTTCACTTTGTCTCTCACTATTTTTTGAAGTGACACAAGTAACTGGATTGTACGGTATATATAATTGTGCGTATCGTTTATTCGATATTGACGATCTATTTTTAAATACACTAGGAGGAGCAGTTGGTTATTTCATTGCACCAATATTCACGTACTTCCTTCCTAAATCAAATGAATTAGATGCACATATCGACTTAGCTACGAAACCAGTTGGATTTATTCGCCGCCTAATCGCACTGCAAATTGATTGGATTTTCTTATCCATTGTTGTACCAGTTATAAAAAATAAAGGGAATTCTATTTTTATTTCTAGTATCCAGTCTTATACGAATCTATATGAACTTATTTTCACCATATGCGCCGTCTTCATTTACTTCATCGTCATTCCGTATTTGACGAACGGAAAAACAACTGGGAAAGCGTTGCTTCGTATTCACATAAAAGGTAAAAATAAGCGAATTACCATTAAAGAATTATTTATTCGTTACGGTCTGTTCTATTTTGTTTTAGGTGGAATGAACTATATTCTCTCTAGTAGTTCCATATTGAATCAGACTAATCCATTAATTATGTTCATTATATTACTGTTTATGTTCTCAATTAATGGTCTCTTCATTCTACATGTATTATTACATGTATTTAGTCGAGATAAATTATTATTTTATGAGCATATAAGCCATACCAGAAATGCAATTACACTCAAAAAAGCTGACAAATAATTGTCAGCTTTTTTCATGAATAGAAAACATTTTTGCTAAGAAGTCATCAATCATTCTAGCGATTTCTATATGTATCAAACCAAAGTTGGATATATCCCGCTGTGACACGCTGCGCTTCTACTAAACGCTTTCCTGTTGTTGGTGTAACTTCTGCACGCCATTTATCAGCATATTCTTGCGATACAGCTGCCCACACGAACCAATCTTTTGTAGTATCATTTACAATGCCTGCATAATCTTGCTTAGCAGCTACAGCTGCTCCATGAATCCAATCTTCAGGATTTGTTCCTTTCCAATTCCAATATCCATTTCCATCAGCCACTTTATAATTATCTTTAATTGTATCTACAAAATTTTCATATTTGGAGTGGAAACCTTGTGGATAAGAAAGATTCGTAAAGTTTGCTGCATGCATCGGTTGATTGACATCCCCTAAGTAATGAAGCGATAAACCTAAATAGAAGAATGCTTGTTTCATATCTTGTTTTTGATACGATTCACCAGCAAGTTTAAAATATTTAGCCCCAGTTTCTTTTGCTTGCTTAGCGAAAGGAATATACGTCTTCCCTATATCAGGATCATAGAAATGAGAAGCAAATGTACTATTATCATAGTAAGGGTTTTCATAATCAGCAGCATAAATACCATTCTCTAACTCTGTACGCCATTCCTTTAATAGTACCACTTGATCTTGTTGTACAATCGTTGTATTACGGGACATAATATCAATTGCGCGATTGACAATCCATAAATGGGAATTTACACCTTCTGCATGCTTATCTTCAGCAGACCAATATTGAATTACCCTTACCTTATTTCCGCTCTCATTTTCATGAGCAAATGCTACACTTTGCAATGGCGCTACTAATGTAATAGCTGCTGCTAGGGCTAATACTTTCTTTTTCATATGAAAACCTCCGTTTATTATTCATTTACTTTGAATGTGTAATTCACATCATATGGTTAACCTATGATTAGAATATCTCACCTTTCTATTAATTTTTATTGAGAAAATAAATGATGCAAATGTTCATATCATTATCCTGTAAATTTCATTGTAGTGGACAAATATTAATCCTCTGCAAAGAAACAGCTAAAATATTGTAAAAAATAAAGCAATCAGGATATATACCTGATTGCTTCTACTCTTTTTTTCGACCTGATAATATATTTGGTAATTGAACATTTACTGCTAGTTTATGAATAAACCCAAACACTAAACCAATTCCAATGAAAATATAGAAGATCGTAAAAATCTTTCCAAAGTCTGTTTGTGGGCTAAAATCACCATAACCAACTGTCGTTAACGTTACAACGCTAAAATACAATGCATCAATTGTACGCAATCCCTCTACCGTACTGTAAAAAATAGTCCCTGATATTAACGTTATAATGGTTAACACAAATAACACTTGAAATTCTTTATCTTTCCAAGCCCTTAAACAAGCTTTTAACATTCGTTTCAAAGTAAGTAAAAATGAAAGCATACGACTCTCCCTTCATACTCAAGCTAATTCTTCACAGGAAAGTCTATCACCTTTCTATACATAAAAAAAGTAGCCTCCTTCTATTTCTAGAAAAAGACTACTTTCTTCTATATTATATGTTATTTAGGTGAAACAAGAATTTTCACTTGATTTTTATCTTTTACAAGCGCTTCAAATCCTTCTTCGACAACTTGATCCACTGTAATTTTTTTCGTAATTAATTTCTCTGCTTGAATTTGACCAGAGCTAATTAATTTAATAACAGATGGGAAGATGTGACGATATCCAAGAATACCAACCAATTCTTTTTCTTTTAATACTAAGTTGTTTGGAGTGATTTTTGCGTCTTTTTCCCATACGCTCACGATTACAGTTTGTCCTTCAAAGCTTGTACTTTCAATTGCTTGGCGAAGTACAACTTCAACGCCTGTTACTTCGAAGCTAACATTTACGCCTGAACCGTTTGTTAAGTTACGGATCTCTGCTAGCACATCTTGCTCTGCTGGATTTAATACGTAATCAGCGCCTGCTAATTTTGCTAATTCTTGACGTTCTTTAGAAAGTTCAACTGCAATAACAGGTGTTGCACCTGCTGCTTTAGCAGCTTGAATAACAAGTAGTCCAATTGGGCCACAGCCAAATACAGCTACCGCTTCACCTTCTTTTAATTTACTTTGACGTACTGCATGAACTGCAACTGCTGCTGGTTCTACAAGTGCGCCTTGTTCATAAGTCATTTCATCTGGGATATGGTGAACCATATCTGCCGGTACTACAGTATATTCAGAGAAGCCACCGCCATCGCCACCAAGGCCATGGAAAACAAGTTGTTCGCAAACGTTATAATGACCATGTTTACAAGCTTCACATTTACCACAAGAATAAATAGGTTCTACAACAACGCGTTCCCCTACTTTATGAGTTGTAACGCCTTCACCGATTTCAACAACTTCACCACTAAACTCATGACCTAAAATGACAGGTGCTTTCACATGTGTTAGTAGGTGTTCTTCTGTTGGAATAAAAATAGGTCCTGCTAAATATTCATGTAAATCTGTTCCGCAAATACCACACCATTTAACCTTGATTTTTACTGCTCCTGGTCGTACAGTTGGTTCTGGAACTTCTTCTACTCTTACATCACGTTGATTATGCCAAAGTAATGCTTTCATTTTATGCATCCCTCTCTATGTATATACTTAACCTGGTGAAGTTTACAAATCTATTATAGTACTATTATCCATATATTTCAAAATACTAATATTGATTTCACTAAATTTTAACAGAAAAAGTTCACTTTTTTGTCACTTTGTACTTTTTTCCCACATCTGTTAATTCAATTTCATTGCAGGTGAATTTCGCATTGTGCCATAATAGCAGAGGAGAGGTGAACATCACTTGAAATATTTCATTTATTTTATTGTTATCGTAGCGTTTTTAGATACATTTTCACAATTACCTATTATGAGTACTTACGCACAAAGCCTCGGAGGAACTCCTCTTATTATCGGTCTTGTTGTCGGGATGTACTCGTTTGCCAATATGATTGGCAATATTATCGCAGGTGCATCCGTTGATAAATTCGGAGCAAAGAAAGTGCTCTATATAAGTATGGGAATTACGAGTTTCATAGTACTATTGTATACGGTTGTTCAAAGCAGTGAACAATTACTTATCGTTCGCTTTTTACACGGATTTAGTGATGGCTTCTTAATCCCTGCAGCTTTTACTTTCCTATCTAAGCAAACGAAATCTACAAAACAAGGGAAAGCAATGGCACTATCCGGTGCTGCTGTCGGAACAGCCGCTATCGTCGGCCCTGCCTTCAGTGGAATTATGAAAGCAACTGCAGGCGTTGAATGGGTCTTTATTACGATTTCGATTTTAATGGTACTCGGTACAATCGTTTCCCTTTTCTTGTTACCAAACAATGTAACTAGAAAAGATACTTCACGAACTCAAATGATGAACAAAGAAGATATAATAGGATTACTAAAATCCGAACCATTATTACAAGCATATATTGGCGCTTTTACATTGATGTTTTCACAAGGAATCGTCACATATATGTTACCCGTAAAAGTAGAAGCATTAGCGCTTAAAGCATCAACAACAGGCATGATGCTAAGTGTATTTGGGATTACCGCTATTCTCTTCTTCTTGCTACCGACAAATCGTATTTTTGACCGCTTTGACCGTTCAAAAATGATGCTAATTGGTATTGCAGTCATGGCATTTGCCTTATCATTACTTGGCATCTTTACAACAAAAGGTATGCTCTTTGTTGTGATGATGATTTATGGAATTGGATTCGCCATCCTCTTCCCATCTATTAATGCTTTACTCGTTGAAAATACAACTGAAGATAAACGCGGGAAGGCATTCGGATTATTTTATGCATTCTTCTCATTAGGCGTTGTCGCAGGATCTTGTACAGTGGGGGCAATCGGTGCATCACCGAGCGTAAGCTTTGTAATTGGAACCGCATTCTTACTCACATTTGCTTCTATGATTTATGTAAGAGGAAAAGCGAAAAAGACAATGATGGGTTAAATCCCATCATTGTCTTTTTATTATCGAAAACATTTCGTATCAAGAACATAAGCTGTAACATGTCCATCTCGGATATCTGTTAGTGTGATAGTATAAGATCTAGCATTTCTTTTAACTGAAACACCATCTCTCAATTGATACATATATAAAATCATTACATTGATATATATTTATTTTGATTATATAAAGATTTTTATTTTTCTGCACAAAATACTTTCTACCACTCTATTCCCTTCATATATTTGTGGAATACAACTTAAACTTTTTTCATATTCAAATCAAAAATCTCTTCCATACTCTCTAAAAAATATAAAAAGGTAACTAACTATAATAGTTAATTACCTTTTCAAATGAGTTATTCTAGTATCCTCATTTATATAATAATTTTTGTCGCCTTTATCTTCTATTCATCCAATACTTCTATCACTTGTGTCCCAGCAATAAGGTCATGAATTGCTCTTTTATCCTCACGCAAACCTACCATAAATGCACTTACAATAAAGCCAATTCCTAATGTAAGTGTATATACAATTATAGCTATCAAATAACGCTTACATGTAGTCCATAATGTAATCTTTTCCCCATCTATACGAATAATTTGGATTTCTATTACTCTCTTCCCTATTGTAAACCCTAGCCATATTGCAGGTACAATCAGGAAATATAAAAAGTTTAAAATATTTACGATCATTTCCGTATGAGACTTGGATACATCTAAACTTAAAAACATAATATACATAGGAACAATCAATAACCCATCAACAATACAAGCTAAAAATCTCTTCCAAAACCCTGCAGGTTCCCTTTCATACACGTTGCTCCCACTCCTTTTGAAACAATCTCCTCTTTTTAAGTCAATGTTTTCTGTATGTTTAATTTTAAATATAGCCGACCTTATATCTATACGCAATGTCCCTTTCATCATTTCCAATAGAGATTGGATAGCTCTTGTATATATCTCGACAATTTCCTTGGAAATATTTCTTTTCCCTACAGTATTTGATAAGCCTTTGTTTTTGAAATCGTTATAACATAACATTCGGCGATTTCAACGCTTGAAAATTCTAAATATTGGTTATACAGTTAAATCATATAAAAAATGCATCATAATAACATAATTGCAACCGTAAGTTGACAAAGTGCATTTCTCATAGGATAGAACAGACAGCAATGTTTATATACAATTTAGTTATCAAAACAAAGGGGGTTATACATATGGCTTTTGGTGAAAAACTTTTTAAGTTAAGAAAAGAAAAAGGCCTTTCTCAAGAGGCTTTAGCTGAAAAATTAAACACCTCAAGGCAAGCGATTAGTAAGTGGGAAAATGGTCAAGGGTTTCCTGAAACTGAAAAACTTTTAATGATTGGAAATATTTTCGAAGTATCTGTTGATTATTTACTAAAAGATACAGCCAAGCAAAGCAGTGAAAATGAACCAGGATATTATGTAAGTAGAGAAATGGCAGAGGGGTATTTGTTGTATGAACAAAAAATTTCTAAATATATTGCTTTAGGGTTTAGCCTACTTATTTTATCTACCGTACCATATTTGCTTTTTAAACAGGATCCAGCAATCTATACATTTCTTATCATTATAATTGCTGTCCTCGGTATCGGAACGATTGTGACAGCCATATCTATAGAAGATAATAAATATAAAATCCTTAAAAAAGAGGCTTTAATGTTTGATCAAAACTTTCTTAAAGAGTTAGCAGCAAAATATACAAATATTAAAAAGAGATATGCTCCAGTAATAGTGGTTGGAATTTGTTCAATAGCAGCAGGTGGAATACCATTTTTGTTAGAGAGAAAAAATATAACTTCAGGAGTTTTAGTTCCCTATTATCCGATTTGTGTGGCATTAATTGCTGTTGGTATCTACATTTTCATTCGCATAGCAGCAATATTAGAAGCATATAAGCTTTTAGTAGAAAATGAAGAACATAGTAATCGCTTAAGTTTTAAACTTCGAAAAAAAGTGAGAGAAAAGATGAATCATCTTTAATCGCTTTATCCCTCCATAAGCTTTTCTATATAACAAAAAATCACAACTCAAACAAATGAGTTGTGATTTTTTTCATATTTATTTCCCTTTTGTTTTCTCCCAATCAGCTAAGAACTTCTCAATTCCTTGATCTGTTAATGGGTGTTTTACTAATGCTCCGATTACATTCGCTGGAATTGTTGCGATATGTGCACCGTTTAATGCTGCATCAGTTACGTGAACGCTATGACGCACAGATGCTGCGATAATTTCTGTTTTAATGTCGTGAATTACAAAGATATCAGCAATTTGGCGAATTAAGTCCATACCGTTATGACCAATATCATCTAAGCGTCCTAAGAATGGAGATACGTATGTTGCACCAGCGCGCGCTGCAAGCAATGCTTGTACTGCTGAGAACACTAACGTAACGTTTGTACGAATTCCTAGATCAGAGAATGCTTTTACTGCTTTTAAGCCTTCTTTTGTCATTGGTACTTTAACAACAACGTTTGGAGCAATTTTTGCTAATTCTTTTCCTTCTTCAATCATTTTATCTGCTTCTAAGCTAATTACTTCTGCACTTACAGGTCCTTCTACAACACCACAAATTTCACGAATACGTTCATGGAAATCTACGCCTTCTTTTGCTACAAGTGATGGATTTGTTGTTACACCTGCTAATACGCCTAAATCATTTGCCTCTTTAATTTCATCAATGTTTGCTGTATCAATAAAAAATTTCATTTGTATTTCTTCCTTCCTAAATGTAAGTTTATATTTTATTTTTTCTTAATAAGCTCTAATTCAATCGGAATGAATTTTTCCACTTTTTTACCTTGGCTCACTTGTTTTGCTGTTTCCATCGCCTTCTCTCCGATTAACCCTGGTTTTTGCGCAACAGTTGCTGCCATACGCCCATCATTAACTGCCTTCACAGCATCGTCAGTTGCATCAAATCCAACAACCACGACATCTGTTTTCCCAGCAGATTTTAATGCCTCGAGCGCACCTAATGCCATTTCATCATTATGAGCAAATACTGCTTTAATATCATTATTTGCTTGTAATATGTTTTCCATAACTGATAATCCTTTGGCACGATCAAAATCGGCAGCTTGTTTTGCAACAACTTTTAATCCTTTATCAGCTACGTTATGGAATCCTTTCCCACGCTCACGAGCAGCAGAAGATCCAGGAATCCCTTCTAACTCAGCGACATTTGCTCCTTCACCAACAAGTTCACGAATGTAGTCACCAGCCATTTGGCCACCTTCTACATTATTTGATGCAATGTGTGAAACAACTTTTCCTGAGTTTGCAACGCGGTCCACTGTAATAACAGGGATGTTTGCCGCATTCGCTGCACTTACAGCTGAAGCAACCGCATCTGAATCAGTTGGATTAATCACAACGACATCAACGCCTTTTTGAATTAAATCTTCGACATCATTCGTTTGCTTCGCTGCATCATTTTGCGCATCAACAGCAATCAATTCAATGCCACTATCTTTCGCTTTCTTTTCTGCACCTTTTTTCAACGTAACGAAAAATGGATTATTTAAAGTGGAAACAGAAAATCCAACTTTAATAGTTTTATTTCGACCTTTATCGCTAGAATCCTTTGCCCATTCTGGCGGTTCCATTGAACAACCAGCAGTGATTACCATGATAAGTGCAACGAGTACAAGTAACCATTTTTTCATAAATTGTCCCTCCATTACGCTTCTTTTCGACGATCAATTAATACAGCAAGTAAGATAACAAGTCCTTTGACAACTTGTTGGAAAAAGGAAGATACGCCTAATAAATTTAGACCGTTATTTAATACGCCGATAATCAGTACACCAATGAAGGTGCCGACAATCCAACCCCTTCCGCCCGAAAGACTTGTTCCTCCTAATACAACTGCAGCAATTGCGTCTAATTCATAAGAAGTACCAGCAGTTGGCTGTGCAGAATCTAATCGTGATGTTAAGACAATACCCGCAAGCGCTGCCAAAATTCCGGAAAGACCGTAAATCATTACTTTTATTCTCGTTACATTAATCCCTGATAATGCCGCTGCTTCTTCATTCCCACCAATTGCAAAAGTACGGCGACCAAATGTCGTTTTCTTTAAAATGAAGTACAGAACTGCGAAAGCAATCATCATCGTTACAGCTGGCACCGGAATACCAAGGAAATAGCCACGACCAAACATTTGGAACATTAAATGATCGCCAAGGCCAGTGATCGGACGTCCGTCCATGTAAACAAGTGTGAGCCCACGAAAAATGGTCATTGTTGCTAAAGTCGCAATAAATGGTGCCACTTTTCCTTTCGCAATGATGATACCGTTTACAATCCCCATTACAAGACCAGCCAATAGTCCAACTGCCATTGCCAGGAACGGATCCATGCCACTTGCCATCATTCCAGCAACAAGTGCACTTGATAATGCTAAAATAGAACCTACCGATAAGTCAATACCCCCTGTTAAAATAACGAAGGTCATTCCAAATGCGATGAGTGCATTTATCGATACTTGCCTTAAAATATTAAATAAGTTTGGAATTTCAATAAATGCTGGATTTAATGCCGTAATAACTACGATAATAAGTGCTAATCCAATTAAAGAACCGAGTTGTTGCAGAACATTCCCCTTTTTAGCCATAACTTATTCTCCCTCTGTAGCTAATGCCATAATGGACTCTTGTGTTGCTTTATCTTTCTCTAAAATGCCGCCTACTTTTCCTTCATGAATAACAAGAACACGATCGCTCATTCCTAATACTTCAGGTAGTTCGGATGAAACCATAATAACGGCATCGCCTTGATGAGTAATCTTATTCATAATTGAGTAAATTTCTTTTTTCGCTCCAACATCGACGCCGCGCGTTGGTTCATCTAGAATTAACAACTGCGGCTGTATTCCTAGCCACTTTGCAATAACGACCTTTTGTTGATTGCCACCAGAAAGTGATTTGACAGGCTGTTCCCCATTTGCCGCCTTTACATTCAGAAGCTTCATCATATCCCTTGTAAACTGCTCTTCCGTTCCTTTATCCATCACACTACCTTTTGAAAGACTTTCTAAATTAGGTAATGCTAAATTTTCACGAATAGAAAAGTCTAATACAAGCCCTTCGGATTTTCTATCTTCAGTAATAAAAGCAATTCGTTGCCTTATCGCATCAATTGGACTGTCAATTTTCACCTCTCGTCCATTGATTAATATTTGCCCTGAATCTAATGGTTCATAGCCAAAAATCGCTTTCATAATATCTGTGCGACCAGCTCCCATTAATCCAGCGACACCGAGAATTTCTCCTTTTCTCACTTGAAACGAAATATTTTCAAACTTTCCTGTTTTCGTGCCGTTACGCATTTCAAAAATAACTTCGCCAATCTTAGCATTTCGCTCTGGATAACGTTCACCAATACTACGGCCAACCATCATGCTTACCACTTCATCAAATGACGTTTCAGGAATTAACCGTGTTCCCACATATTCTCCATCACGTAAAATAGTAATAGCGTCACAGATTGAAAAAATTTCTTCCATGCGATGTGAAATATAAACAAACGATACACCTTCTGTGCGTAATTTATTAATAACCGTAAAGAGTGTTTCAATTTCACGATCTGTTAAAGCCGCGGTAGGCTCGTCCATAATAATAACGCTTGCATTTGTCATTAATGCCTTACCAATTTCAATAATTTGCTGTTGCCCAACAGATAATTCCCCAGCGAGCATAGCCCCTTTTACATGTAGCCCAAGACTTGCTAATTGCTCTTGCGCAATAGCATTCATTTGACGCGTACGCAGAATACCTGTTTTTCCGTACATAAGCTCTTTTCCAAGAAACATATTTTCAGCTACTGTTAAATTCGGCAATATGTTTAGTTCTTGATGAATAAAAGCAATTCCGTACTCTTCTGCTTCTTTCGCGTTTTTAAAAGTTCGTTCTTGTCCATCAATCGTGACCTGACCACCATCTCTTTTATATACACCTGTTAAAATTTTCATGAGCGTTGATTTACCTGCTCCATTTTCCCCCATCAGTGCATGGACTTCTCCTGTTTCAATGCTAAACTGTGCATTTTTCAAAACAGGATTGCCATTGAACGCTTTTGAAATGTTTTTCATCTCAATTCGCATTCTTATCACATCCCTTTATTAAAAAATCACGCCTGCGTGTAAAATAACGTTCGCATATGGTGTTGCTTCTCCTGTACGAATAATTGCCTTCGCCTGTTTTGTACGTTTTTTAAACTGTTCATGAGATACATATTCAAAAGCAGCCTCTTTCAAGCGTTCTTCAACTTCTTGGTTTACCTCTGCATTATACGTAGTAATTTCTTCTGCTAATGTTAGTTTTTCAACTGCCATATCATCTGCTACAACTTGTAATACATCTAGAAAAGATGGTTTTCCAAGTTCAACAGCTAAATCAATCCGTTTCACACCGTCAGGAATTGGTAAGCCACAATCCGCAATCACAATTGTATCTGTATGCCCAAGTGAAGCAAGCACAGCAGCGATTTCACTATTTAATACTCCATGCTTTTTCATCCGACAATCACCTGCACTTCTCGGAGTCTCTCCCGTGTTGGCATACCGCCTTGTGCTCCTAGCTTTGTTACAGAAAGACCACCAGCAATATTTGCAAATCGAATTGCTTTTTCCAGTAGCTCACCTTCCGCAAGTGCAACCGCTAATGCACCGTTAAAAGTATCGCCAGCTCCTGTCGTATCTACTACTTCTACAGAAATGCTTGGAACATGAACAACTTCTGTACCATTATGGAAACGAACGCCTTTACTACCTTCTGTCATCAATAACTTATTTGGGTATTTCGCAAGTAACTCTTCAATTGGTGACGTAAAATCATCTAATACGATGCGGCACTCATGCTCATTTGGTGTAATATATGTTGCCTTTTCCAAAATATCTGCTGATAAAAATTGTGCCGGTGCTGGATTTAACATCACTGGAATTTTATGCTCTTCGCAAATATTAAGAACATATTCCACTGTTTCCAGTGGTATTTCCAACTGCAGTACAACCATATCCGCTTTTACGAGAAGATCTTTTGCACAATCTACAATTTGCTCATTCACAAGCCGATTTGCACCTTGTACAACAACAATACTGTTATCTTCTTCCGCCAAAACGATATGAGCGATTCCTGTCGTTTCACCTGTAACCGGTACCACATAATCGATAAAAATATGTTCATTCTCTAAGTTATTTCTAACAATTTTACCATAAGCGTCATCTCCTACTGCTCCAATCATTGCTACATTCGCACCTAATCGAACTGCAGCAACTGCCTGGTTGGCACCTTTTCCTCCTGGCACTGTATGAAACGCTTCACCAATTACCGTCTCTCCTGCTTTCGGTCGCTTTTTTGAAACTGCGACTAAATCCATTGAAATACTGCCGACTACTGCAATGTTTGGCATATATCTCATCTCCTTACTTCGTTGTATTTCGTTCTATAATTTTAATCGGTAAACGATAATGTTCGGTTTCTAATGGTTTTCCTTCCATTTGTTCTAACAATAATTCAGTTGCAATGCGCCCCATCTCATAAATAGGCTGTGCAACCGTTGTAATGGATGGGTACATCATTTCCGTTAATGAAATACCATCAAATCCTATAATTTGCAAATCGTCTGGAATTGAGATTCCCTTTTGCAATGCTGCTTTTACTGCACCAATTGCAATTAAATCATTTCCAGCTACAATACCGTCAATATGCGGGTACTCTTCTAACAGCTCCGTTGCCACACGTTCACTATCTGCTGGATCAAATGTACTTTCTGCAATCATATAAGAAAGCCTATATTGTGTAATCATATCCACAAATCCTTCAAAACGCTCATTTGCTGTGCTTACGTCACGGGGACCACGAATATGCGCGATGTGTTTACACCCTTTTTCTAATAGCAACTTGGTCGCTTCTTGAATCCCCGCATAGTTATCTGCATATACGGTTGGAATCCGTTCATTGAACATGCGATCGATTGCCACAACTGGTACAGATAGATTTATGTAATTCATACTATTTTGTGGATTTGTCGCTACAATAAATCCATCTACGTTATTTTGTTTCAATACATCAATATATTGTTTCTCTTTTTCTAAACTCTCATCGGAATTACAAAGTACGACTGTGTAACCTTGTTTATGCGCTACATCCTCTACGGCACGTGCAACTTCTGGAAAGAATGGATTCACAATGTTCGGAACGACTAAACCAATTAAACGAGACTTTTTATTATACAGAGAACGTGCTACTGTGCTCGGTTTATAATCCAGCATTTCAATTGCTCGTTCTACTTTTTTTAACGTATCTTCGTGAACATATCCGTTCTTATTTAACACTCTGGAAACGGTCGCAACAGATACTCCCGCTAATTTTGCAACATCTTTTATCGTACTCATTCTCTTCCCTCCTTATCACATGTAACCGTTTACACGAAATAATATAACTCATTTCTAAAAATACGTCAATCACTTCTAACTAAAAAAGCATCACCCTAAGGCGATGCTTTTTTCTCATTATAAGTAAGATACATTCGTTTCTTTTTCTTCTACCGCAGCAGACTCTTCTGCACCTTTTTTGCGATTAGAAAGCTTGATTTTCTGCAAGAAAATCGTAAATACAGCACCAACTACGATAAAGACTAAACCTGTTAGAAATACACTATGAAGTGAATCTACTAAAGATGTTTTTAAAATAGGCACGATACTATTAGCAAATGCTTCTGGCATTTGTTTTAATGCTTCCGGACTAAATAACATAGAATATAATCCTTGTGGATCTGTATGAATCATATCTTTAAACTTGGTTACCATCTGCCCTGCTTCTGCTGGGAATGTATTTAAGACAGGCACTAATTTATTTGTTAAAGTTGTACCTGAAGTATTATTCATAATAGAACCTAAAATTGTAATCCCAAATGTTCCCCCGATTTGACGGAAGAATTGACTAGAAGATGTAACAACCCCAAGATCTTTTTTCGGGAAACTTTCCTGCAATGCTAATGTTAATGTCGGCATTACAAGACCCATTCCTAAACCGATAATGCTCATATAAGAAGTTGCAACAAGCTTACTTGTATGCATATCCATTGTCGTTAACAGCCAAAATCCGCCGGCCATGATGAGCATTCCTGTAATAATTTGTGGTTTCACTCCAACTTTTAATACGAGCTGACCCCCGATAATACTCATCACAATCATCGTAATCATCATTGGTGTCATGATTGTTCCAGATTCAGCCGCACTTACTCCAACAATTCCTTGCATAAAGAATGGCACAAACATAATTGCCCCAAACATTCCAATGCTCATAAAGAAACCAATTGCATTTAGTAGTGTAAATGTACGGTTCTTAAAGAAATGCATCGGTAAAATTGGCTCTTCTGCCTTTAGTTCAACAATTACAAAGCTTACGATACCAATGATTGCAAGTGCAAATAGCCCAATAATTTGCCAAGAATCCCACGCATAGTCTTTCCCGCCGAATGTTAATGCAAGTAATAAACTTACAACACCAAGAATCATTGTGAAAATACCAGCAATGTCAATTTTAATCGGACCTGTTTGTTTATGTGATTTTAACCCCATTGCAATGAAAATTGTTGCTAAAACACCAACTGGTAAATTAATATAGAATACCCATCTCCAGTTGACAGCATCAACAATCCAACCACCTACTTGCGGTCCAATTACAGATGCAAGACCGTATAATGCTCCGAAGATCCCTTGCCATTTCGCACGTTCTTTTCCTGTAAACATATCCCCAATAATAATCATCGCCATTGGCATCATAATACCGCCGCCAAGACCTTGAATACCACGGAAAATAATTAGCTCCGTCATACCGTTCGCCATGCCGCAAAGGGCTGAACCGACCATAAAAATAATTAACCCTGTTATATATACGTTACGACGTCCTAATAAATCGGCTAACTTCCCTGCAATCGGTACAACTGTCGTTGACGTTAACATATATGCTGTTGTTAACCATGTCATTAAACTTAATCCGCCTAGTTCACCAACGATACGCGGCATTGCTGTACCAACAATTGTTCCATCTAACGCAGCAAATAACATTGCAATAACTAGACCAATTAACAACAACTTTCGATTTTGATTTTGATTTTCTTGTTGCTCCATGTAATCTCCTCAATTCCTTTAGTTTGTTTCTTTTTTCTCAGATGCTCCACAAATAATTGTCTCCAATTTTTCAAATAAGCGTAGTAAATCTTCTCTTTCTTGTAATGCTAATTGTGAGAAGTATTTCGCAATATGTTCGTTTCGAGCAGTCATTGCTTCTTCTAATACATCTTTCCCCTTCTTCGTTAGCTCAATGATAACAACACGGCGATCATTTTTATCGTGATAACGTAACACCAATTCTTGATCAATTAAACGATCAATCATCACTGTAATCGCACTTGGTTTCACGTACATTTTCTTCGCCAACTCTGTAGCTCTTGCTGCACCGTAATGATCTAAAATTTTTAAAATATAAAATTGCGGTGGCGTCAGTCCTGATGCTTGCATTTGTTCTAGTAACTCCGTTTGCATTTTCTTTCCTATCGAAAATGCTAGAGCCTGAATTTTATCAATGTGAGTCATATCATTTTGCATGTTATCCACCTCTTATTTAAACAATAAAATATTTAACGTATTTAAATATTAAACTACTAAATAAATGCCGTCAATCATTTTATTTCATAAAAACGTTTACAAATTTGTCACAAAGTTGTATACTTTGTGACGAAGTTAATATTGACAGTCATGGAGAATGAGAGTATAAGGCTATGGAGCATAGAAAGGAGACCCTTTCTATATTTCATGGTCTTTTTTATTTTCTATGTCATAAAACATTTTCAATAATAGAGGAGGATTTTAAGCGATGTTTCTAACTAATTTATTTAAACCTGCGCCGCATACAGATCGCTTGCCTGCTGATCGCATAGATAGCGAATACCGCAAGCTACGCTTGCAAGTATTTTTAGGCATTTTCATTGGTTATGCAGGTTACTACTTTGTTCGCAAAAACTTTTCACTGGCAATGCCATATCTTGTTGAACAAGGATTTAGTAAAGGCGAACTTGGTATTATCCTTTCTGCCGTATCCATTGCATATGGCTTAAGCAAGTTTGTAATGGGGATTGTATCTGACCGTTGTAACCCCCGCTACTTCTTAGCAACAGGACTATTTTTATCCGGTATCATTAATATTATTTTCGGTTCGGTTTCTTTTATTACAACAAGTATTTTACTCATGTTTGTTCTGCAATTCTTAAACGGATGGGTACAAGGTATGGGATGGCCTCCATGTGGTCGTACGATGGTTCACTGGTTCTCTATTAGCGAGCGTGGTACAAAAATGTCCATTTGGAATACTGCTCATAACGTCGGCGGAGCAATTATGCCAGCCCTTGTTACATTGGGAATGTATTTATTCGCTGATGATTGGAAAAGTGTATTTTACGTCCCTGGTATTTTTTCAATTTTAGTTGGGATTTATGTATTAATTACAATGCGTGATACACCTCAATCTTGCGGATTACCATCAATTGAGGAGCATACAGGAGAATATCCAACTAGTGAAAAAGTAGAAGATCGTGAGCGTGAGCTTTCGGCAAAGGAAATTTTATTCAAATATGTACTGAACAATAAGTTTTTATGGTACATTGCTATCGCTAACGTATTCGTATATTTCGTACGCTATGGTGTTGTCGACTGGGCACCTACTTATTTAGTAGAGGAAAAAAGCTTTACTCATAATAGCTCTCGTACAGCTTACGCTCTATATGAATGGGCTGGGATTCCGGGGACACTTCTTTGTGGGTGGATGAGTGATAAGCTCTTTAAAGGACGCCGTGCACCTGCTGGTATTTTATTTATGGTTGGTGTATTCATTGCTGTTCTTGTTTATTGGTTAAATCCAGCTGGTCACCCAATCATCGATAGTATCGCACTTGTTTCAATTGGATTTTTAATTTATGGACCAGTTATGCTAATTGGGTTACATGCTCTTGACTTAGTACCAAAAAAAGCTGCTGGAACAGCTGCTGGTTTAACAGGTTTCTTCGGTTACCTGGGCGGTGCTGCATTTGCTAGTGCGGCAATGGGCTTTATTGTAGATGCTTTCGGATGGAACGGTGGTTTCATTCTATTACTAGCATCTTGTGTGCTTGCGATTTTCTTCCTTGCTCTTACTTTAAACACAGGATCATCAAAATCGCAGCAAGCATAAAGTGAAACTTTACTCAGTAAAAAAACAACTGAAGTAAAAAAACAAAATAGCTCTTAGCATTAAGATACACGCTAAGAGCTATTTTTTATTTATGTCTAATGATATTGTCTTGCCAACTATAACAATCATTCCCCTTCTATTTACAATGCTACTTTTATAAGAACATTTGTTGAAACATTTTCTCAACAATAGCCAACACCACCGAAGTAGTAAATCCCCCTAAACAAATAAGACTCACTCCCTGACTATACGATAAACTTTGAAATGCTTTCATTTCTTCCATCCTCCATTCACTCTCTTTGATGCTTTCATCATATCAATGGAAGGAATTTTATAACATCGATTTTGCTAACAGCAGTCTTACAATTTTGTAAGATTTATCCCCATAAAAAACAGACAACATTTCTGCTGTCTGTTACTTCACAATCATCACTGGACATTTCACTCGTTTTGCTATTTTATGACTTACACTACCAAGTACCATTTCTTGCAATGCATTTAATCCCCTACTCCCTACTATTACGAGATCAATGTCTCCTGTATTTACATACTGTACAAGCGTATTTCCTGGATCGCCATGTAAGATAGTGATTTTATAAGAAATTCTTTCTCGCTGTAATAAAGCTTCAATTTCTTTTAATCTATCTTTTCTACTAGCTGAAATTGTTTCTATATTTGTTTGTCCCTGTATAATATCTGATTTTGCCGTTCTATTATCTACTACGTATACAACTTCAACGTTTATTTCCTTACTCAACATAGCGATGTGTGCGGCATGTTTTGCTGCGCGCATTGCGTGTTCTGAACCATCACATGCTAGTATAATTTGCTTGTACATATGCTGAAGCCCCTTTCATCATCATACTCGTATTATAATACAAAAAGAACCCTTTCGGTCTCCCGAAAAGGTTCTTCCTATTTAACTAACAGCTTGTTCTCTATTTTTATTATAAGTAGCCAATTTTGTAACAAGCTGCGAACTACGCTCGTTTAATCCCGTTATATTTACTTTCACGCCATTTTGCTCATACTTCATCGCAACTTTATCCACTGCCGCTACTGCTGAATCATCCCATACATGGGCGTGTGTAAAGTCAATTTCTACTTCTTTTACATCTTCTTTAAATTGAAACGCATTTATGAATGCTGTAGTAGATGCAAAGAAGAGTTGTCCGTGAACAGCGTATCTCTTTTTCTCACCAATATAAAAATGTTTCACGTGAATCTTTGCCATATTCGCTGCAAATAGTACGGCACTTATTACCGTACCGATAATCACACCGAGTCCTAAATTATGTGTTACAAGAACAATTGCAACCGTTACAATCATAACGAACGCATCACCTTTTGGAACTTTATGAAGGGTAAACACAGAATTCCAATCAAATGTTCCAATAGAAACCATAATCATAACCGCAACTAACGCCGCCATCGGAATATGGACAACATAGTCACCAAGAACAAACAGTAGAACAATTAAAAATCCACCAGCAACGAATGTTGATAATCGACCACGCCCACCTGATTTAATGTTAATAACGGATTGTCCAATCATTGCACATCCTGCCATTCCCCCAAAGAAACCAGTAACAATGTTAGCGATACCTTGTCCACGTGCCTCTTTATGCTTATTACTTGATGTATCTGTCATATCATCTAAAAGAGACGCTGTTAATAGTGATTCCAGTAAACCAATGACAGCTAACATAACAGAATACGGTAAAATAATAGCTAGTGTTTCTAATGTAAATGGTACATCCGGAATACTAAAGAACGGCAATTCTTTTGGTAAATCCCCCATATCACCAACAGTTCGTAATTCAAATCCGCTGAGTAACGCAATACTTGTCACAATAATAATAGAAACAAGTGTAGACGGCACAGCCGTCGTAATACGTGGAAATAGATAAATAATTGCAAGTCCTAATGCTACAAGTGCATACATTTTCCAATTTACACCTTGAAAATGTGGCAATTGCGCTGTAAAAATTAAAATTCCAAGTGCATTTACAAAACCACTCATTACGGAACGTGGAACAAATTTCATTAGCGAACTTAATTTCAGTACTCCAAAAATAATTTGTACAACACCTGTTAAAATGGTTGCGGCAAATAAATACGACAATCCATGATCTTTCACAAGTGTCACCATTAACAATGCCATCGCACCTGTTGCCGCAGAAATCATTCCCGGTCTTCCGCCTACAAACGAAATTGTTACAGCAATACAAAACGCAGCGTATAATCCAACCATCGGATCTACACCTGCAATAACGGAGAAGGCAATCGCTTCAGGAATTAATGCTAACGCAACGACAATCCCTGACAATACATCGCCTTTCACATTCGAAAACCATTCATCTTTTAGTGTTTGTAACAAAATAACACTCCTCTACTTTTCTTATCCATGATTTTCTCCATAAGAAAATCGGTCCGACTGCACGAGAGCTATTATATAATGAATGCCAGATTTTCTGCTATAAAAAACTTTCCCAAATACAAAAAGACGCTTGCTTATGCAGCGTCTCTTTTACTTAATGTCCACCATGTTCCCCACCATCTTCTTGAATAATCTCTAACTTCTCGTCTAATATTCCTTGTGTTTCAAACGAGATGTTCTCTGTATTTCCTAATAGAAAACCGTGGTTATATGGCCCAAGCGTTGGATCATCTTTAAACTTTGGCTTTATCGTTGCTAGTAAATCATATACCGGTTTCGTTACTTTACCATTATCTAATAAAAGGACTGGTGCATGTTTCCCCATATGTGAAAACGGAGCACCAGCAATTGCTAAATCAGGCGTTTCTGTTGAAACAAATGATACGCCATGCCCTGGTTTTTTGAATCCCCAACCAAATTCCGTTTTTTCATCTTTAAACTTAGCAAAGGCGATAGAGTTTTCTGTCGGACTTTCTCCACTAATACGCGTTACTTTACCATGCTTACTTAACTGTTTTTCTACTTCTTTTGAAATAATTTTTTCTGGACCTAATATATATATATTCGCTTTCCCTTTTCTTGCTTTTAATGATTCAATGGTTGCTTCTGGTACTTTATCTTTTGTTACATATAATAGTGATTCTGGCATATGCGCAATCCAGTTTACTGCAGGTGTTGTATATAAACGTCCTTCTTCTTCAGACGAACCGATAATAACACTTTCCGGATACTTCCCTGTTATGTCTGCATATTCTTTATCAACGTCTTTCGCAAATATAGCTGGATCTGTTTCTTTTATTTGTTTTACTTTAAATTCTTTTAATTGATCTAACGTAGAAGATGCTACATCCCCCATCACCATAATTTGAGTTCCATCTTTTGTTCCAAGTGGATTTAACCGCTTGATCTCTTTTAATGTTACCTCTGGAATTCCCTCTTTATTTGTAAATAAAATAGGCCCATTGTTTGGATGATGAATAAGATCTGCGCTAGCAATTCCAAGTTGCCACTGATTAGCTGACACCAAAATCACTGCTCCTGGCTGATTCTCTTTATGAGTTGCTGGCCATATCATTTGTGATGTTAATACTGCCATTTGAACAGGATCATTTGTATTTAATCGTGTTACATTTTTTAAACTAGTTGTTAATACATCATTAGATGCTCCATCATTCATTTCTTTTGGCGCCATCGCTGCATGATTCATCTTCATATCTTTTTGATTCTCATTCTTTTTTTCTTTTACTTCTTCACTTTTCTTTGTTTCCGTGTTCGTTTGACCACACGCTGTTAATCCAAGTGCAGCAACTATTGTCACACTCAACATTCGAGCTGTTTTTTTCAAAAAAACGCCTCCTCACCTTTATCGTTTGAACTTATATCCTTTACCTAGAATGTTATTTTCACCTATACAATAACAACCAATTCTGAAGAAATTATGCAGATGCATCATAATCTGCACCATTTCTCCATGATTTTGCATTACACTTTTAATAGTGAATACAAATACGGAGGATATTATATGATGAATATACTACTCGTAGATGATGAACCACGTATGCTGGAGTTATTAGCACTTTATCTTACTCCTAGAGGATATAATTGCATTTCTGCGACTTCAGGCCAAGAAGCAATTTCCTATATAGAAAACCAAAGTTTTAAGTTCATTCTTCTCGATATTATGATGCCAAAGATGGATGGGTGGGAAACATGTAAAAGGATCCGTTCATTTAGTAACGTTCCTATTATTATGGTAACCGCTCGGGATCAAACGATAGATGTTGTTCAAGGATTAAAAATCGGAGCTGATGATTATATAACAAAACCGTTTCATGAAGATGAACTATTAGCACGAATTGAAGCTGTATTGCGACGTAGCAATCAGCATGAACAACTAAAATATAGAGGGATTTTGTGGGATGAAGCAAAGCACTTTATTTCCGTTCATGGACAAGAGATTTTGCTTACACCAATTGAATTCTCTTTACTTGGATTATTTTTGCGTCACGTAAACTATGTACTCAGTCGCGAACAGCTTATTGAGCGAATTTGGGGGCTAGATACAAATACAGAGGATCGCACAGTGGACTCCCATATTCGTAATTTACGTGATAAATTACGAAAGGCCAATTTTCCAATTGATGAACATTTAAAAACCGTTTATGGTGTTGGCTATCGATGGATTGACACTGAAAATCAAGGAGCTACGCGATGAAACGAATTTCTGTTCAACTCGGATTTTATTTTTTAATTGTTACGCTTTTAATCGAAACCGCCCTGTTTGCATTGCTCTATTACAGCCTTGTCAATACGAGAGTAAATGAAGAAATGACAGCATTATTAAAGCGGGGAAATAGCCATCGTGATGTACTTGAAAAACATTTCGATTCCCAAACAATCTCTCATGTCGCTTTAATGGAGTCAGAAGCTGAAACAAAGGCTGTTATTACAAACGCTCATAAAGAAATATTAGCAAAATCTAATGATATAGATTCCACTATAAAAAGGCACATTGTTGAAATGATAACAAGTGCGGATCATAACGGAACAATCATAGAAAACCACTGGAAAACATCTAATTATATATGCACAGTTAGTCCAATATCAATAGAAGGAAAAATACAAGGTTATGTTTATATGTTTCTCGGCACAAGTTCTATTAAACAAATGATTGCAGGTCTTACAAAACAATTTCTTGTTGCTGGTGTCGTTACATTTATTTTAACAGTCATTACAATATTTCTTCTTTCACGTCTGTTAACGAAACCGCTCCTTCGTATGAAGCATGCTACTGAAAAAATGAGTCGTGGTGATTTATCCGTCTCTTTAACGAGTACTCGAAATGATGAAATTGGTGAACTTGCACAGTCTATTCAAACACTTGCGAATGATCTACATTATATGAAAAAAGAACGTAGTGAATTTTTAGCAAGTGTCGCTCATGAACTAAGAACACCGCTAACTTATGTAAGAGGATATGCAGACATCGCACTGAAAGACCATACATCTCCTAAGCAGCGCCAAAGGTATTTATCAATTATAAAAGATGAAGCAGATTCTATTACAAATTTAGTACAAGATTTATTTTTACTCGCACATATGGAGCAGCACAACTTTTCCATTGAAACAACGAAGGTACATTTAGAAGACTTTCTTTCTCGTATTGTTACAAAAGTGAACATTATGTACGAAATAAAACATATTCGTGTCTCTTTAACATGTCCCTCTTCACTTTCTATAGCTCTAGATGAACAACGCTTTGAACAAGTTATCATCAATATTTTAACTAATGCGTATGCACATTCACCTGAACATTCTCAAATTACAATTTCTGTTACAGAGCATAAAACACATATTAACCTCTCCATCCAAGATGCAGGAGAAGGAATTCCAGAAGAGGATATCCCTCACATTTTCGAACGGTTTTATCGCGTTGATAAAGCAAGATCTCGTTCTACAGGCGGAACCGGTTTAGGGCTATCTATCGTGAAAGAAATTGTAGAACTACATGGCGGGAATATTACTGTAACGAGTGAGGTTGATCATGGATCTTGCTTTACAATTTCATTACCATCTATATAGAAACACGACTATCATCAATAGTCGTGTTTGTTTATCATTTAAGATTTTACTTTATAATATAGATTTACAAATTGACCAAAACGTTTTGTATCCGTTAAAGTTAAATCAATTTGTGGATTCTTTTCTTTAAATAATGGAATACCAGAACCTAATATATGAGGTGTAATCGTAACAATATATTCATCAATTAGATTACTCTTAAAAAATTCTCTCAGTAGGCTCCCTCCACCGACCATCCATATTTTAGATCCTTCCTGCTCTTTCAACCTTTTTGTAAACTCCACTACATCTTTATTTACAAACTCTACATGTCCGTTTGAACCTTTTTCTGAATTAGAAAAAATATAACATTTTTTATCTAGGTATGGGATATATAAATTCAACAGTTGATAAAGGTGAAATCAATTTTATTACCCCTTTATTTCATAGACTTGGAAAAGATGCAAAAGTTTTAGAACCGAAAGAATTGATAGATGGTTTACGTACACATGCGAAAGAAGTTTTAAATATATATAAAGATTAAAAAGACGTAAGAAGAAATGAAGTGACCCC
>NZ_JAJJBY010000028.1:0-58834 GCF_022625245.1 Bacillus sp. TL12
GTTTGCCGCTCATTTGCGACTTCCTTATGTTAACATCTTCATTTTTCAATGTCAACTAAGTTTTTTAATTTCTTTTTTTCGCTTTCTGCTCTTTCGCATCAGCGACGGTTATTAATTTACCATAGATTTAATCCCATAGTCAACACCTTTTAATAAAAAATTCTTTTTCTTACATAACGGGTGCATTCTTCTGCATTTGCTACTCTTCGAAACAAACAAAAAATAATTTTATATCGTTCTTCCATTGTCTTTTTTACAACATCATGTATTCGCTCATCTGCAAAATCAAATAAAAGTTCATCTAACTCTCTCTTCAATACATATTCTATTTCTTTCTGTTCTTCTTTTGTAATCATAATCCCAAGCAAACTATCACCTCAACAATTACTCATATTTCTATATAACTGCAAATTGATAAACCGACATAAGCCATTTCCTTTTAGACAGGAGAGGGCATCCGATTATAAACAGAAGCGGTCAGATCCTTTTTCTGCCTCACGCTGAGTAAAAACAAAGAGAAAAAACAAATGGGATTTCTTTTTATTTTCATGGCAGCGACTTATATATTTAAAAATCCGAATTGAGTGTATGTATACGAAGTAACGTGATATATTCATCAACTCTAAGGACGAATGCATCACCACTAAAATTAAAAACCACACTATATCGTCCATTATATCCATTTCCTACGATATTAATCGTTCAGTTCTCTTTTCAACTTTTTGAGCATATAAGTAACTGAAAAGGATTGGACAAAGGGGCGGAGTATTATGTTTTTCTTTTTTATAACAAGTAAACGTAAATTTAAGCACATTAGTTTAATTATTGTACTATCCTTATTTACAGCATGGCTTCTCTTTTTAAAGACATATTCTCATCAATCTGCTTTTTCAACTGCAACTGGTCCAAAAGTCATTTACAAAGGCGATACCGCAAAAAAACAAGTTGCGTTAACATTCGATATTAGTTGGGGAGATAAAAAGGCGCTTCCAATTCTGGACACTTTAAAAGAAAGAGAAATTAAAAATGCGACTTTCTTCCTCTCTGCAGCATGGGCAGAGAGACACCCTGACATTGTGGAACGGATTATACAGGATGGCCACGAAATTGGCAGTATGGGATATAACTATACCTCCTATACTTCTTTGGAAGCGAACGAAATGCGCAGGGATCTTTTACGTTCGCAAGATGTATTTACAAAGCTTGGCATAAAACAAGTCAAGCTATTGCGCCCTCCTAGCGGGGAATTTAATAAAACTGTCCTTAAAGTAGCAGAATCTCTTGGATATACTGTTGTACACTGGAGTAATAATTCAAACGACTGGAAAAATCCTGGTGTAAATAAAATTGTATCAACCGTTGCTAACAATTTACGAGGGGGAGACATTGTTTTATTACACGCTTCCGATTCGGCACTTCAAACAAATAAATCTTTACCGCTGCTCCTGCAGAAATTAAAAAGTGATGGCTATGAGCAAGTATCGGTATCACAACTTATTTCTAACACTAATGCAAAAAGTAATGATATAAAGTGAAACTTTAATCAATGGGGAATTCTTCATTCCCCACCTATCTTCCGCATTTCTCTCTGAACCTTGGGGTGAGATATTACCTCAAACCAATAGCGGGTAAACATCAATCCATACTAAAAAGGGTACAACACCTCATACAAAAGGCGTTGTACCCTTTTTCACTCTCATATCCTTAACTAGCTGACTTACTCCTCCTTTGTTTCCCTATTAAACGATGTAATATAAGTAACTGATATGCATTACATAAAAGAAGCGGGATAACCATTAAATATAACCAATCGGTATCATTAATTCGGAGCGCTGGTACCCATTCAAGAATTGTTACGACGACCATAAAGAACAAAGCAGGTATAAATGCTTTCTTATTCGTCTCTTTACTCTTTATATAGGCTACAATTACTCCAAATAAAAATAATATTCCAGCCACAAGAATATTATTTCCAAACGAAACTTCTCCATTTGCAACGAGTACCGATCTTAAATAAACAAAATCAAACAGTACAAATGCAATGAAAAAGAGCTGAACTGCGTTCCAAAGAGAAGATGACCGAAACATTCCTAGTCCAAAACGATGAACTGTTAAATACGCAAAAAAGCCCATTTGACTAATTACACTAAAAATAAATCCAACTCCAAGTAACCAAAAAGAAATCATTAAAATCTCTTTTCCGTCAAAATTTTGAAAAAATTTAGCGTACTTGTCCCATCCTAGAATAAAACCAATAAGGATTGTACTCATTCCCCCAAGCAGCAACGTCGTTAAAAATAGTCGTACCCATTTTCGGCTATTCACAACCCATCCCCCATTATTGATATATTTCTACTTAAATTGTATCAATGACAATTTCAAAAAGCTAGCCATGAACATGTATAAATTCCTCTAAGATATTTATATTAAAAAAGAGAACTGTGTTGAAAGGAGCTCCAACTAATGAAACGGATGCTGCTCATTTTAGTTTCTTCACTTCTTTTCATTATCCTTACCGCATGTGCGCAAGGAAAAGAAGCGAAATCTGAATTAGATTACGATCAAACAAAAAAAATGATTGTTGATATTTTAAAAACGGATCAAGGGAAAAAAGCAATCCAAGATGTATTAACAGATGAGAAAGTGAAACAAGCACTTATATTAGATGAAGCCGTAGTCAAAAAAACGATTGAAGATGCAATGGTATCTGAAAAGGGGCAGCAGCTTTGGGAAAAACTATTTAAGGACCCTGAGTTTTCAACGAAATTTGCTAAAGGTATCGAAAAAGAACAAACAGCCTTAATGAAGACCCTATTAAAAGATCCTGAATACCAAGCAGGCGTTATAGAAATTATGAAAAATCCCGAAGTGGAAAAAATGATGCTACAAACAATGAAAAGCAAAGAGTATCGTCAATATTTGCAACAAGTATTAACAGAGACTGCCGAAAGCCCACTCTTCCAAACTAAGATGATTGATATCATTAGTAAAGGTATTGAAAAAGCTGAAAAAGGTGGCGGAGAAGGCGGATCACAAGACGAAAAACAAGAACAAAAATAAAACCAACCTCTACACATACGAATTTCCCCACCTCTACATATATAAGGCGGGGAAATTTTCTACTCGTAGAAGTTTATTTTTGTTTAACTGATGTTCTATCAATAACTTGCTCAGCTATCGTCCGGTAGATGACACCTGTTTTATGTGTATCCTCGTATACTGATGGTGCAAAATCCTCTTTATTCCAATCTGGTTGCTGAAGCGGAATTCGCCCTAATACATCTGTTTGTAATTCTGCAGCTAATTTATCTCCTCCGCCTTTGCCAAACACATACTCTTTCTCACCGGTTACTTTACTTTCGAAGTAAGCCATATTTTCAACAACCCCAAGAATACTATGTTCAGTACGAAGTGCCATAGCACCTGCACGAGCTGCTACAAATGCCGCTGTTGGATGAGGCGTTGTTACAATAATTTCCTTACAAGATGGCAGCATTGAATGCACATCTAGGGCCACATCCCCTGTACCTGGTGGTAAGTCTAATACTAAATAGTCTAAATCGCCCCATTCCACCTCTGTGAAAAAGTGATTTAACATTTTACCAAGCATTGGTCCTCTCCAAATAACAGGAGCATTGTCTTCTACAAAGAAGCCCATCGAAATTACTTTTACCCCTAAACGCTCTACAGGAATAATTCTATCGCCCCTTACAATTGGACGTTTTTCGATTCCCATCATATCCGGCACACTAAAGCCATATATATCAGCGTCAATAATACCAACTTTCTTTCCTAAACGAGCTAATGAAATTGCGAGGTTTACAGAAACCGTTGATTTACCAACCCCACCTTTTCCACTTGCAACTGCTAAAAAGGTTGTTTTAGAATGTGGTGATAGTAACGATTCGCTTCCTTGTCCTTGTTCTTCCTGAGGTGGCGTAAATTGAGCTAGCTCGCCCTCTGTAAATTCAGCAAAACGCAAACCAACCGTTGCCGCTCCAAGTTCTTTCACAAGCTTCACAATAGCTGACTGCAATTGCATTTGTTCAGCAGTCCCTGTTTTTACAATTGCAATTTTAACACTGACATGCTCTTTCTCAGGCTTTACAGTTATCTCTTTAATTGCATTTGTTTCTTTCAATGTTTTATGTAGAAATGGATCAGTAATCCCTTCAAGTGCTTTCACTACTTGCTCTTTCGTTACCATAATTAGCCCAGCCCCCTGTATGAAAAGTAAAGTAATGTTAAATGAATTGGGTTTGTATATTTACATTCCAAAAATAAATGCGTTTTCATTTCCAGTATAACATATTTTCCGAAAACTTCGTTAACGAGAGGAATTCAAAAAAACCCCCCTTATTCAGGAGGATTCCCTTTTTCCGTAAAATAGCGTAGTATTCCACGGTATATCGCAGCTGCCACCTTTTGCTGGTATTTCTCTGAATTCAACATATATCGTTCATTTACATTGGATAAAAAACCAGCTTCAATTAAAGCTCCAGGTGTTTTTGCATACTTAAGTAAATAAACATGAGAAATCGTTTTAGCCGAGCGGTTTGTATTTTCTAAACTCGTTCGTAATTCCGCCTGTATAAACTTCGCTGCTCGTTCATTTTCAATTAAAGAGCGATAGTAAAATGTTTGTGCCCCTTTAGATCCACTACTCGTCAGGGCATTTAAATGAATGCTCGCAAAAAAGTCTACATCGGGCTTATTAATAATTTCTACACGTTTTTTTAAATCTTCTGCTTTACGTCTACTATATGATTTCGTGCTTTTGTCAGCTAAATCATAATCTCCCTCTCTCGTCAAAATAACTAAAGCTCCTTGCTCCTGCAAATAGTCTTGTACCATTTTTGTAATTTCAAGCGTAATATTTTTTTCCACTATGTCCTGACCACCAACCGCTCCTCCATCTGGTCCGCCATGCCCAGCGTCTAATACAATTACTTTCCCAGATAAGGGTAAGTTCCAAGCTCGCCACGACTTTGTAATTTGAAATTCTTGTTTTACCAAGAAAAACAGTACAACTGCAGCAAGCATAAAAGAGATAATTCGAATTCTCTTCATACCTTTCCTCCTCCAGCTAGTCCCTCTAATTACTTATATGGGACAAGAGGAAAGTTTATGCTTTTCTTAATGCAGCTTTAAACGATATCTTCTTTCACCCTTTTCATATCCCTCACGCCACCATGAACTAATAAATTGCGCACAGGATTCATAAAGCAATTCCTCATCGTTTGCTTCTATCTCCCGCATAGTCGTGCTTGTTAAAAATTGAAACAACATCTCCGTTAATTGCTGTTCCTCTTCTAACGCTCTATATTTCACATCAAAAAAAGATTCACCGTAATAGCCAAATTTGCTATATCTTGCTCCTAATAAGTACGATTCAATTCCCAGTTCAATACAATAGTCCTCATACTGCCTGTGCAATTCCTTCATATCGAAAGCATCACGAATATTGGACCTTAACGTTTTTAATGATAATTCGCGAAGCATCTTCCGCTCATATTTCAACTGCTTTTCTTTTTGTTTTTCTTGTAAGGTAATAATGACATTCATAGTACTTCTAAACCTCCCTAATACGTATTAGTCTAAACTTCTAAAGATGAAGCATACGTAAGAAGGCAGCACTAAAATATTCCAAGATATAATAAAAAACTGATATAAGACCTTCCTTTTTAGGTAGAAGAGAGCATCCAGCTATGCATAGAAGCGGTCAGTTCCTTTTTTTGCCCCATGCCAAGTTAAAACAAATAGATCATACGAGTACAGGTTACCTTTTATTCTTCATAGCAATAATTTATTCCGCAAACTCCCGACGAATGATAAAAGTTTTACTTTATATAGTTCCATTAAACATAATAAAAAACCCCAGCCACATGGCTGGGGTTTGAAGTTCGCAAAAATTAACGTTTTGAGAACTGAGGTGCACGACGTGCGCCTTTAAGACCGTATTTTTTACGCTCTTTCATACGTGCGTCACGAGTTAATAGACCTGCACGTTTTAATGTTAGACGGTATTCTGGGTCAGCTTTTAATAAAGCGCGAGAGATACCGTGACGAATAGCACCAGCTTGACCAGTGTATCCACCACCATTTACGTTTACAAGTACATCGTAGTTACCTAAAGTTTCTGTTGCAACTAGAGGTTGTTTCACTACTTCACGTAATGCAGCAAATGGGATATAGTTTTCAAAATCACGACCGTTAATGATAACGCGTCCTTCGCCTGGAACTAGGCGTACGCGCGCTACTGAACTCTTACGACGTCCAGTACCATAGTATTGAACCTGTGCCAAAGTAAGCCCTCCTTTAATTAATTATCCGCGAAGTTCGTAAACTTCTGGTTTTTGTGCTTGGTGTGGATGCTCTGCTCCAGCATACACATTTAATTTTTTAGACACTTGACGTCCTAAACGTCCTTTTGGAAGCATGCCTTTAATTGCAAGCTCTAACATTTGTACAGGGTAGTTTGTACGCATTTCTAGAGCTGTTCTTTGTTTAAGACCACCTGGGTGGTTAGTGTGACGGTAGTAAATTTTATCGTTTAATTTATTACCTGTTAAATGAATTTTCTCAGCGTTAATAATAATTACATGATCACCCGTGTCAACGTGTGGTGTAAATGTTGGTTTGTTTTTACCACGTAAAATGGATGCTACTTCACTAGCAAGGCGACCTAAAGTTTGACCTTCAGCGTCAACCACATACCATTTACGCTCAACTTCGTTAGCTTTTGCCATAAAAGTCGTACGCATGTGTTTCCCTCCTCGTTATCTTTTCCATAGAAAAAATCTATTGTTTATCTTAAACACGATTTCCTTCCGGGGCTAATCGTGGTTTTAGAAACAATACCATATGTTATGATATCCTTTTGAGTTTCTAATGTCAAGCAAATGTTACACCAGGATTAGTTGTTATAGTTTACCTGCCATAAATAAAGCCCATGACCTGGCACCATCTTCCCAGCAAAACGACGATCTTGTTTTTTTAAAATCTCTGGAATGCTGTTAGGATCAAGCTTTCCTTGTCCTACGCTAAGTAACGTACCGACAATAATTCGCACCATATTATATAAAAATCCATTGCCTACAAAACGAAAAATTAATTCATCATCTTGTTCAATTAAATCTATTTCATAAATTGTTCGCACTTTATCTTTTTTGTCAGTTTTTGCCGAACAAAATGAAGTAAAATCATGCGTCCCAATAAAATAAGGAATTGCCTTCCGAATAGATTCTATCTCTAGTGGATATGGATACTGATATACATAATTTCTACGGAATACATCAGCTGTTTTAGATAATAATACTCGGTAACGATACTCTTTTCTTTCCACACCATATCGTGCGTGAAAATCTTCTGTTTTTTTCTCTACTTGCAGGACTACAATATCATCTGGCAACATTGTATTTAAAGCATTCATCCATTGCCATTCTTCAAGGGACAATAATGTATCAAAATGAATCACTTGTCCTCTTGCATGAACAGTAGAATCTGTCCGTCCCGATGCTTGGACACGAACATTCTCTCCTTTATGCAATTTTTGCAGTGCTTTCTCTATTTCTTGTTGCACAGTACGATGCTGCGGTTGAATTTGATAACCACAAAAATTGATGCCATCATATGCAACTGTACATTTTATTCTTTCCATTTCTCTATTCTCCATTACGATCGCACCCATGCTAAAACACACGCTAGACAAAGTAAACTCACTATTGTTAACGTATCACTTGTTTTCCAGCGTAGTTGCCTGAATTTAGTACGTCCTTCACCGCTTTGATACCCACGTGCTTCCATTGCAATTGCTAAATCCTCAGCACGCTTAAAAGCACTAATAAAAAGCGGTACAAGCAAAGAAATAACCGCCTTTAATCGATCTTTTATCGGCCCGCCAGCAAAATCAATACCACGGGATGCTTGTGCTTTCATAATTTTGCTCGTCTCATCCATTAATGTAGGGATAAAACGAAGGGAAATAGACATCATTAATGCGATTTCATGTACAGGAACCTTTATACGCTTTAAAGGCTTTAATAACGTCTCCATACCATCAGTAATTTCAATTGGTGTTGTTGTTAACGTTAATAATGTCGTCATTAAAATAATGACAAAGAAGCGTATAGAAATATATATCCCTTGCTCTAATCCTTTTTCATGTATTGAAAACCAACCAAGCTGAAATAGTATATCCCCTTCTTTATTTGTAAAAATATGCAGAAAAAATGTAAAAAGAAAAATCCATAAGATTGGTTTTAAGCCCGAAAGTACATAACGAATCGGCACTTTTGCAAAAAATAAAGCAATGAGTGCATATAAAAATAAAAATCCATATGAAATCGCATTATTTGCTAAAAAGACCACAAATACATATAAAAAGACAATCAACAGCTTCGTACGTGGATCAAGTTGATGAATGAGCGACCTACCTGGAATATATCTCCCAATAATCAACTGCTGCATGATTTATGACCACCTTTTCGTAACACCTGTACAACTTCATGAGTAAGATCCTCTAAAGATAAGGTAGCCTTTGGAATGGAAATACCAAACTTCTCTTCAATTGCACGTTTATACTTTAAAGACATTGGAAGATCGACACCGATTTGTTCTAATTCATCTGCATGTAAAAATACTTCCTCTGCTGTTCCTTGCAAAAAGACCGTTCCTTTATGCATAACCACAATTTGATCTGCATACTTGGCGGCATCCTCCATATTATGGGTAACTAAGATTACTGTCAATCCCTGTTCCTTATGAAGCTTATAAAACATCTCCATAAGCTCTTGCTGTCCCTTAGGATCAAGCCCTGCTGTCGGTTCATCTAATACGAGAACCTCAGGTTCCATTGCAAGTACGCCTGCTATTGCAACACGTCTCATCTGTCCGCCACTTAACTCAAATGGAGAACGCGCTAATAGCTCTGGATCCAATCCCACAAGCTCTATTGCATCCCTTGCCTTTTGTCTTGCCTCTTCTTCCGATACCCCGAAATTTGAGGGTCCAAAGCAAATATCTTTCTCAACGGTTTCTTCAAATAACTGATGCTCTGGAAACTGAAAGACAACCCCTACTTTTTTTCGCAGTGGCTTTAATTTCTTTTCTTTCTTTTGGGAGGAAATCAAATGTTCCCCGATTTGAACCGTACCATTTGTCGGCTGCAATAAACCATTTAAATGTTGAATCATCGTTGATTTGCCCGAACCAGTATGGCCGATAATGGCATAATATCCCCCACTTGGAAACGACACGTTTACATCATAAAGCGCGCGTCTTTCAAATGGAGTTTTATATTGATAACGATGCTCTACTGTTTGGAATGTAATCTCCAAAGTTCGTTCACCAAGCTTTCCATTGTAAGATGCGTATTTTGAAGTGGGATTTCATTTCTTTTTAATAATTCTGCTATTTTCACTGAAAATGGTACATCTAATCCGATTTCCATCAACATATGAGAGGACTTAAAAATTTGCTCAGGTGTACCCGCCTCTAATATTTCTCCTTGATTCAAAATAATAACGCGGTCTGATTGCGCAGCTTCTTCCAAGTCGTGCGTAATCGATAACACAGTAATGCCTTTTGTATCCACAAGCTTCCGAACTGTTTCAATTACTTCACTTCGTCCCTGTGGATCTAACATCGATGTTGCTTCATCCAATATTAAAATAGACGGTTGCAAAGCTAACACACCTGCAATCGCAACACGTTGCTTTTGTCCACCAGATAATGAATGAGGTTCCTCATTAAGAAACTCTTCCATTCGGACCATCTTAAGCGCTTGATTCAGCCGTTCTACCATCTGTTCCCGAGGCATCCCGATATTCTCAAGACCAAATACAACGTCATCTTGCACTGTTGTCCCAACAAATTGATTATCCGGATTTTGAAATACCATACCAATTTGTTTTCGAATATCCCATACCGTTTCCTCAGATAACACCATTGTATCATTTACAACGATTGTTCCTGATTCCGGTAGAAATAAACCACTTAATAACTTTGCAAGCGTAGACTTTCCTGAACCGTTTTGCCCAATTACAGAAACCCATTCTCCCTCATACAAAGAGAATGAAACATCTTTTAATGCATAAGAAGTTGCCCCGGGATATTGAAATGATATATTTTGTGTGCGAAGTCTCTCTTTTTTCAATGCAAGGCACCCTCTCTCGTTACTTTACCAAGTTAGCCCATTTTCTATATTTAAAAAAAAAGGGCCATGACCAGTTACTTGAAAAGAACTGTCCTGCCCTTTTAATTATCATTATACTAACTCGATAATTACCATTGGTGCTGCGTCTCCGCGACGTGGACCAATTTTTGCAATACGAGTGTATCCGCCTTGACGCTCAGCATAGCGTGGAGCTACATCAGCGAATAATTTTTGAAGTGCATCTTGACCAGTCTCAGCATTAGCAACTTCATTGCGGATGAAAGATGCAGCTTGACGGCGAGCATGAAGATCTCCGCGTTTACCTAAAGTGATCATTTTTTCCACTACAGAACGAAGTTCTTTTGCACGAGTTTCTGTCGTTTGGATGCGCTCGTTGATAATTAAATCAGTAGCTAAGTCACGTAACATAGCTTTACGTTGCGCACTTGTACGGCCTAATTTTCTGTATGCCATTCGTAGTTCCCTCCTTTGTTGATGAGATTAAATCCTCAGTCGTCTTTACGTAAGCCTAAACCTAATTCCTCAAGCTTATGCTTAACTTCTTCTAAAGATTTACGTCCTAAGTTACGAACTTTCATCATATCTTCTTCTGTTTTGTTCGCAAGCTCTTGTACAGTATTAATTCCTGCACGTTTTAAGCAATTATAAGAACGAACAGAAAGATCAAGTTCTTCAATAGTCATTTCTAGAACTTTTTCTTTTTGATCTTCTTCCTTCTCGACCATAATCTCAGCATTTTGTGCTTCGTCAGTTAAACCAACGAAGATGTTTAAATGCTCAGTTAAGATTTTGGCACCTAAAGAGATAGCTTCTTTTGGCCCGATGCTTCCATCCGTCCATACATCAAGCGTAAGCTTATCATAATTTGCCACTTGTCCGACACGTGTCTTTTCCACTTGGTAAGTCACACGTGATACTGGAGTATAAATAGAATCAATAGGAATAACTCCTATTGGTTGATCTTCGCTTTTATTTGCATCAGCTGGCGTATACCCACGGCCACGCTTTGCAGTTAAACGCACGCGGAAATGCGCATCTTTTGCTAACGTCGCAATGTATAAATCCGGATTTAAGATTTCAACATCACTATCGTGAGTAATATCAGCAGCTGTGACAATACCTTCGCCCTGTACATCGATTTCCAACGTCTTCTCTTCTTCAGAGTAGATTTTAAGAGCTAACTTTTTCAAGTTTAAGATGATCGTTGTTACGTCTTCTACTACGCCCTCAACTGTTGAAAATTCGTGTAATACGCCATCGATTTGGATAGCAGTTACAGCGGCACCAGGGAGTGAGGATAAAAGAATACGACGTAGGGAGTTACCCAAAGTAGTACCATATCCACGCTCAAGCGGTTCAATCACGAATTTGCCATACTTAGCATCTTCGTTAAGTTCAACCGTTTCGATTTTCGGTTTTTCGATTTCAATCATTAACTAAACCCTCCTTCAAAACGTCGAAACCCCGGCTAAACAAAGGAAAAACCTCTGTCTAACCGAAAGTCCCCCTTAGGCAGTTCCCGATTGTGCACAACAAGCGATGTTTCTGTACGAAATTTCTCGATAATGCATCATATCCATTATAGACAAAAGGGAAAATTCTATACAGAAAAATTAAACACGACGACGTTTTGGCGGACGACATCCATTATGAGGAACTGGAGTAACATCTCTGATTGCTGTTACTTCTAGACCTGCAGCTTGAAGAGCACGAATTGCAGCTTCACGACCAGCACCAGGACCTTTTACAGTAACCTCTAAAGTTTTTAAACCGTGTTCCATTGCAACTTTAGCAGCAGTTTCAGCAGCCATTTGCGCAGCGAATGGAGTAGATTTACGAGATCCACGGAAACCAAGTGCACCAGCACTAGACCAAGAAAGCGCGTTACCGTGAGTATCTGTAAGTGTTACGATTGTGTTGTTGAAAGTAGAACGAATATGAGCTACACCAGCTTCAATATTCTTTTTCACACGTTTTTTACGAGTGTTTGTTTTACGTGCCATTGTTAGTTCAACCTCCTTTACTTATTATTTCTTTTTATTTGCTACTGTACGACGTGGACCTTTACGTGTACGAGCATTGTTTTTAGAGTTTTGACCACGAACTGGTAAGCCACGACGGTGACGAAGACCACGGTAAGAACCGATCTCCATTAGACGTTTAATGTTAAGAGATACTTCACGACGAAGGTCTCCCTCAACTTTAATACGATCGATGATATCACGGATACGTCCTAATTCGTCTTCCGTTAAATCACGAACTCGTGTTTCTTCAGAAACACCAGCTTCAGCAAGAATTTTTTCAGCAGTTGTGCGACCAATGCCGAATACGTAAGTTAAAGAAATAACAACGCGCTTGTCACGAGGAATATCTACACCTGCGATACGTGCCATTCCGAATGCACCTCCTTCTGATTAACCTTGTTTTTGTTTATGTTTAGGGTTTTCACAAATAACCATTACTTTTCCACGTCTACGAATAACTTTACATTTTTCGCAGATTGGTTTAACTGACGGTCTTACTTTCATGTCTCGAACCTCCTTAAAGATTACGGAGTGCTATATTATTTAAAACGGTACGTAATACGACCACGATTTAAATCGTACGGAGATAATTCTACCGTAACTTTGTCTCCTGGTAAAATACGAATGAAGTTCATACGGATTTTACCAGAAACGTGAGCCAATACGACATGCCCATTCTCTAATTCTACTTTGAACATAGCATTTGGCAACGTTTCAAGAACGGTACCTTCGACTTCAATTACATCATCTTTAGCCATTCAATAGTTCTCCCTTCTTCAGTAACATTTTACACTGCTCTGAAATCCCGGAGAGCCAGCTACTTATAAAGTGGTAAGGATTTCGTATCCTGCTTCTGTAAGAGCAATCGTGTGCTCGAAGTGGGCACACCATTTACCATCTACCGTTACCACTGTCCAGTCATCAGATAGTGTTTTTACATATCGTCTTCCTTGGTTCACCATCGGCTCAACACAGATGACCATTCCCGGCTTTAATCTAGGACCTTTATTTGGTGGACCATAGTGCGGAATTTGAGGGTCTTCATGTAAGTCTTGCCCGATTCCGTGACCAACATACTCCCTAACGATCGAGAATCCATTATCTTCAGCATACGTTTGAACCGCATGTGAGATATTCGATAATCTTTCGCCTGGTTTTATTTGTTCTAGACCAAGATACAACGATTTTTCTGTGACATCAAGTAGCTTTTGAACAGATTCAGAAATGTTTCCTACTGGATACGTCCATGCAGAATCTCCATGGTACCCATTGTATTTCGCACCAATATCGATACTGATGATATCGCCTTCTTGGAGCTTGCGCTTTCCTGGAATCCCATGTACAAGCTCTTCATTTACAGAAGCACAGATGCTTCCCGGAAATCCGTTGTATCCTTTAAAAGATGGCGTAGCACCATATTTTCGAATCGTCTTTTCCGCTATTTGATCGAGCTCTTTCGTTGTAATTCCTGGAGTAATATGCTTTTTCAACTCTTGATGAGTTAAAGCAACGATCTTGCCCGCTTCTCGCATGATCTCTATCTCGCGAGGAGTTTTGCAAATGATCATTACGCTAAGCCTCCGATGAGAACATCGATATCAGCAAATACTTTATTGATATCTTGCTCACCATTAATGCTTTGTAAGTAACCAAGCTCTTCATAGAAATCAAGCAAAGGTTTTGTTTGCTTAATATTTACATCTAAACGATTCGCTACAGTTTCTTCATTGTCATCAGAGCGTTGATATAATTCGCCACCACATTTATCGCACACATCAGCTTTTGCTGGCGGATTGAATTCTAAGTGGTAAGTCGCACCGCACTCTTTACAAATGCGACGGCCTGTAAGACGTTTTAATAGCAATCCTGAATCCACATTAATGTTTAAAACATAGTCGATTTTTTTGCCAAGATCTTTCATTATCTCTTCAAGAGCAGATGCTTGTGCAACTGTTCGTGGAAAACCGTCTAATAAGAAGCCTTTTACACAGTCTTCTTGGCTTAAACGTTCACGAACGATTCCGATTGTAACTTCATCTGGAACAAGGGCACCTTTATCAATGAAAGATTTCGCTTGTAAACCAAGTTCTGTTTCAGCCTTCATAGCTGCACGGAACATATCTCCTGTTGAGATGTGAGGGATGTTATACTTGGCAACAATCTGTTCGGCTTGTGTACCTTTACCAGCACCAGGAAGCCCCATTAAAATTAAGTTCATCTTTGTTCCCCCTCAGTACATGAGCATGTAGGGAAGACACATCTTCCCACTTACTCACTGCTTGATAAACCCTTTGTAATGGCGTTTTACCAGTTGGCTTTCTAGCTGCTTCATTGTTTCTAAAGCAACGCCGACAACGATTAACATACTCGTTCCACCAATCTGTGCAGATGGAGGAAGATTCCCCAGCTTCGTAAAGATAACTGGAAGAATTGCAATCGCTGCTAGGAAAATAGATCCTACAAAGGTCAAACGATACAAGATTTTTGTTAGATATTGTTCTGTATTCTTACCCGGACGAATACCTGGAACATACCCACCTTGCTTGTTTAAGTTCTCTGACATTTGCTCTGGATTAACCTGAACAAATGCATAGAAATATGTGAAGGCTACAATGAGCGCTACATATATTATCATTCCCACTGGATGAGAATAGTTAAAGTTTGCAATGATCCACTGCGATACATCGTGTTTCGGGAAGAACTGTGCAATAGTTGGAGGTGTAATTAAGAATGAAACAGCAAAAATTACTGGAATAACACCCGCACTATTTACCTTAAGCGGTAAATGTGTGTTTTGTGCTCCAGTATAACTACCATTTCCTCCTGTTACACGCTTCGCATATTGAATTGGGATCTTTCTAACAGCTTGTTGAATGAAGATAACTCCAACAACAACTGCTAGCACAGCTAGTAAAATCAATACAACTTTAACGATACTCATGAACAGTTGATCTCCGATATTTTGAAACTGTTGTTGATACACTTGAGATATTACACTTGGGATCGCTGCAGCAATACCAGCAAAGATAAGAATGGAAATACCATTACCTACACCTTTAGCTGTAATCTGTTCACCTAACCACATTAAAAATGCAGTACCAGCAGTCAGTACCGTAGCAATGTATAAATAAGTGCTCCAACCTGGATTCAAAATTAACTGCCCACCTACCATACCGTTAAAACCGATTGACATACCAAACCCCTGAATAAACGCAAGAACAATTGTAAAGTAACGCGTGAATTGCGTTAATTTACGACGGCCCATTTCGCCTTGCTTCGACCATTCCGAAAATTTAGGAACAACATCCATCTGCAATAATTGCACGATGATGGATGCTGTAATATACGGCATGATTCCCATCGCAAAGATGGAGAAGTTTTTCAACGCGCCACCGCCAAATGTATTTAGGATTCCTAATGCATTTAACTGATCTTGTGCTTTCAGTACGTCTCCATTTGTAAATGGCACTGGGATAAACGTGCCAATCCTGAATACGATTAACATCGCTAAAGTGAATAATATTTTACGTCTTATCTCAGCAACGCGCATAAAGTTGGAGATTGTACGAAACATTAGATCACCTCAACTGTTCCGCCAGCTGCTTCAATTGCTTCTTTAGCACTTGAAGAGAACTTGTGCGCTTTAACAGTTAGTTTTTTCTCAACTGCTCCGCTTGCAAGAACTTTAACACCATCGTTTAATTTGCTGATAACGCCAGTTTCCAGCAATAATTCAGGTGTTACTTCTGTACCATCTTCAAAACGGTTTAACGTCGCTAAGTTTACAATAGCAAACTCTTTGCGGTTAATGTTTGTGAAGCCGCGTTTTGGTAAACGACGGAATAATGGAGTTTGACCACCTTCGAAGCCAAGACGAACACCACCGCCAGAACGCGCGTTTTGTCCTTTATGACCTTTACCAGCAGTTTTACCGTTACCAGAACCGATACCGCGACCGACACGGTTACGTACTTTACGAGAACCTTCTGCAGGTTTTAATTCATGAAGTTTCATTCCCAGGCACCTCCTTATATTAATGAGTTATCCTTAAGCTTCTTTTACAGTTACAAGGTGAGAAACTTTGTTGATCATACCAAGAATAGCAGGAGTTTCTTCCTTAACTACAGTTGAATTCAACTTTTTAAGACCTAAAGCTTCTACAGTCGCACGTTGATCTTGTGGACGACCAATTACACTACGAGTGAGGGTAATTTCTAACTTTTTCGCCATTTGTTTTCCCTCCTTCTTAACCTAGTAGCTCTTCTACAGATTTACCGCGTAATTTTGCAACATCTTCAGCACGCTTAAGTTCGCTTAATCCGTTCACAGTAGCGCGAATCATGTTAATTGGTGTGTTAGAACCAAGAGATTTCGAAAGAATATCTTGTACACCAGCTAATTCAAGAACCGCACGAACTGGTCCACCAGCGATTACTCCAGTACCTTCAGCAGCAGGTTTTAAGAATACTTCACCAGCACCGAAATGTCCGATGATTTCGTGTGGAATTGATGTACCAACTAATGGTACTTCGATTAAGTTTTTCTTAGCATCTTCGATAGCTTTGCGAATAGCATCTGGTACCTCTTGAGCTTTACCAGTACCGAATCCAACATGACCGTTTTTATCGCCAACTACAACTAGTGCAGCAAAGCGGAAACGACGACCACCCTTAACAACTTTCGCAACACGGTTTATCGTAACTACACGTTCTTCAAGTTCTAATTTACTTGGGTCAATGCGACGCATCAATTTTCCCTCCTTTGACCATTAAAATTGTAATCCAGCCTCACGAGCAGCTTCAGCTAGAGCTTTAACACGGCCATGGTATAAGTAACCACCGCGATCAAATACTACTTCTTTAACACCCTTCTCTACAGCACGCTTAGCAACTAATTCGCCAACTTTCGTAGCAGCTTCAGTGTTGCCTGTACCGTTAAGAGCAAGGTCTTTATCAAGAGTAGATGCACTTACTAATGTTACACCATTCACATCATCAATAACTTGAGCGTAAATGTGTTGATTAGAACGGAACACGTTTAAACGTGGACGCTCTGCAGTACCAGTAAGTTTTGCACGTACACGTGCATGTCTTTTCTTACGAGTCGCATTTTTATCAGCTTTAGTGATCATTCTTGTCACTCCTTTCTTTCACCTAACGGGCTTACTTAGCAGTTTTACCTTCTTTACGACGTACAACTTCACCTTCGTAACGAATTCCTTTACCTTTGTAAGGTTCTGGAGCACGTACAGCACGAACGTTAGCAGCGAATTCGCCAACACGTTGCTTGTCGATACCTTTAATCACGATCTTAGTTGGAGCAGGAACTTCAACTTCAAGACCCGCTTCAGGAGTCATTTCAACTGGGTGAGAGTAACCTACGTTTAATACAAGTTTGTCACCTTGCTTTTGAGCACGGTAACCAACCCCGATTAATTCAAGTCCGCGAGCGAAACCTGTAGTTACACCTTCAACCATGTTACCTAGTAAAGCACGAGTTGTACCGTGTAATGCACGGTGTTCCTTCTGTTCAGATGGACGCTCTACTGTTAGGATGTTTTCTTCAATTTTGATAGACATATCAGCATTGAATGTACGAGTTAATTCACCTTTAGGTCCTTTTACTGTTACAGTATTGTTTTCTGCTACTGTGATAGTAACACCTGCAGGGATTTCAAGAATCTTTTTACCAATACGAGACATGTTGTCACACCTCCGTTCGTTTAAATATTAATTACCAAACGTATGCTACTACTTCTCCACCAGTTTGTAATTGACGAGCGTCTTTGTCCGTCATTACTCCCTTAGATGTAGAAACAAGAGCGATACCTAATCCGTTAAGTACACGTGGTACTTCGTCAGCTTTAGCGTAAACGCGTAAGCCAGGCTTACTGATACGTTTTAATCCAGTGATTACACGTTCATTGTTTGCACCATATTTCAGGAAAATACGAAGGATACCTTGTTTGTTATCCTCGATGTATTCTACATCACGAATGAAACCTTCACGTTTTAAAAGTTCAGCGATCTCTTTTTTGATTTTAGAAGCAGGAACCTCTAATTTCTCATGACGTACCATGTTCGCATTACGGATGCGAGTAAGCATATCTGCAATTGGATCTGTCATCACCATGTGTTTTACCTCCTTCCCATTTGTGGGTTTTACCAACTAGCTTTTTTAACACCAGGAATTTGACCTTTATATGCAAGTTCACGGAAACAAATACGGCAAAGTTTAAATTTGCGGTATACAGAATGCGGACGACCGCAGCGCTCGCAACGTGTATACTCTTGTACTTTAAACTTAGGAGTACGCTTTTGTTTCGCAATCATAGATTTTTTAGCCACGTTTTCGCCTCCTCTACTTAGCGTTGGCTTCCATTATTTTTGGAATGGCATACCGAATTGTGTTAAAAGTTCACGAGCTTCTTCATCAGTGTTCGCTGTAGTAACGATTACGATGTCCATACCGCGGACTTTGCTTACTTTATCATAATCGATCTCAGGGAAGATAAGTTGCTCTTTAACACCTAATGTATAGTTACCACGACCATCGAAAGATTTCTTAGATACACCACGGAAATCACGTACACGTGGTAAAGAAACAGATACTAATTTGTCGAAGAACTCATACATTTGCTCACCGCGTAAAGTAACTTTCGCTCCGATTGGCATACCTTCACGTAGACGGAAACCAGCGATAGATTTTTTAGCACGAGTGATAACAGGCTTTTGACCTGCGATTTGAGTTAATTCTTCTACAGCATTGTCTAATGCTTTAGAGTTTGCTACCGCATCACCAACACCAGTGTTGATAACGATCTTTTCGATCTTCGGTACTTGCATTACAGATTTATAGTTAAACTTGCTCATTAGAGCAGGAGTAATTTCCTTTTGGAACTTCTCTTTAAGGCGATTCAATGAAGTGACCTCCTTTCTTAAGAAAATTATTTATCTAATAATTCACCAGATTTTTTTGCAATACGAACTTTTTTACCATCTTCCACTTTGAAGCCTACGCGAGTAGGTTCACCAGTTTTCGGATCTAATGGCATAACATTAGAAACGTGGATAGGTGCTTCTTTCGTGATAATTCCACCTTGTGGATTTAATTGAGATGGCTTAGAGTGCTTCTTAACGATGTTAACACCCTCAACGATAACACGGTTTTGTTTTGGGAAAGCAACTAGGATAACACCTTGTTTTCCTTTGTCTTTACCAGTAATTACCTGTACTTTATCACCTTTTTTTACATGCATCTTAATTCTGCACCTCCTTAGCAAGGCAATACCTTAAATTATAGAACTTCTGGAGCTAAAGAAACGATCTTCATGAAGTTGCTATCACGTAGTTCACGAGCTACTGGTCCGAAGATACGAGTACCGCGTGGGCTCTTGTCATCTTTAATGATAACAGCTGCGTTTTCATCAAAACGGATATAAGAACCATCTGGACGACGAGCACCGCTCTTCGTACGTACTACTACTGCTTTAACAACGTCACCTTTTTTAACAACGCCACCTGGTGTTGCTTGTTTTACCGTAGCAACGATAATATCACCGATGTTAGCATATTTACGACCAGAGCCGCCTAATACCTTAATTGTTAAAAGTTCACGTGCACCAGAGTTGTCAGCAACTTTCAAACGAGATTCTTGTTGGATCATGTTATGAAACCTCCCTTCGGACTTAAAATTCCGATTCGTCTATTTAGATAATAACCGCTTCTTCAACGATTTCAACTAAACGGAAACGCTTAGTAGCAGAAAGCGGGCGAGTTTCCATGATTTTTACGATATCGCCAACTTTTGCTTGGTTTTGCTCATCATGCGCTTTGTACTTCTTAGAATACTTAACGCGCTTTCCGTACAAGGAATGAGTTTTGTAAGTTTCAACTAAAACTGTAATCGTTTTGTCCATTTTGTCAGATACAACACGACCAGTATAAACTTTGCGTTGGTTACGTTCGCTCACTTTGCAAACCTCCCCTCAATTTATCGATTAATTCCGATCTCTCTTTCACGAACTACAGTTTTCATACGAGCGATCGCTTTACGCACTTCACGGATGCGTGTTGGATTCTCTAATTGTCCTGTAGCAAGCTGGAAGCGAAGGTTAAACAACTCTTCCTTTAACGCTTTAACTTTTGTTTCGATTTCGGCAGTGGTTAATTCACGAATATCATTAGTTTTCATTAGATTCACCACCATTTTCTTCACGTTTTACGAATTTACATTTCACAGGTAACTTGTGAGCTGCAAGACGTAATGCTTCGCGTGCTACCTCTTCAGATACACCCGCGATTTCAAACATAACTTTCCCAGGTTTTACTACTGCTACCCAGCCTTCTGGTGCCCCTTTACCGGAACCCATACGTACTTCTAGAGGTTTTGCAGTGTAAGGTTTAGAAGGGAAAATTTTAATCCAAACTTTACCGCCACGTTTCATGTAACGAGTCATTGCACGACGAGCTGCTTCGATTTGACGGTTAGTGATCCATGAAGCTGCTTGAGCTTGAAGACCAAATTCACCAAATGCTACTTCAGCGCCACCTTTTGCACGACCACGCATTTTACCACGATGCTCTCTACGATATTTTACGCGTTTAGGCATTAACATATTATTTTCCTCCTTCCTCAGAAGCTTTCTTTTTTGTAGGAAGGACTTCTCCACGGTAGATCCATACTTTTACGCCTAATTTACCGTATGTTGTATCAGCTTCAGCTGTTGCATAGTCAATATCAGCGCGAAGTGTATGAAGTGGAACAGTTCCTTCACTGTAAGATTCTGCACGAGCGATATCTGCTCCGCCAAGACGACCAGAAACCTGTGTTTTAATACCTTTAGCACCTGCGCGCATAGCACGTTGAATAACTTGCTTTTGTGCACGACGGAAAGATACACGGTTTTCTAATTGACGAGCGATATTTTCCGCTACTAATTTAGCGTCAAGATCAGCTCTCTTAACTTCTAAGATGTTGATGTGTACACGCTTGCCTGTTAATTGGTTAAGAGCTTTACGAAGTGCTTCAACTTCTGTACCACCTTTACCAATTACCATACCAGGTTTTGCAGTGTGAATTGTAACATTTACACGATTTGCCGCACGCTCGATTTCTACTTTAGAAACAGAAGAATCTTTTAAGCGAGCTGCGATGTATTCACGAATTTTGATGTCTTCATGAAGAAGTGTAGCGTAATCTTTCTCAGCGAACCAGCGAGATTCCCAATCACGAATAACACCGACACGAAGACCGACTGGATTAACCTTTTGACCCATCGATTATCCCTCCTTCTTTTCTGATACCACAACTGTGATGTGGCTTGTGCGCTTGTTAATTTGGCTTGCACGACCCATTGCACGTGGACGGAAACGTTTTAACGTTGGACCTTCGTCAACGAAAACTTTCTCAACAACTAAGTTGTTTACATCCATTTCGTAGTTATGCTCTGCGTTTGCGATTGCAGATTTTAAAACTTTCTCTACAACTGGAGAAGCAGTTTTTGGTGTGTGGTTAAGGATAGCAATCGCTTCACCCACTTGCTTACCTCGGATTAAGTCTACTACTAGGCGAACTTTACGAGGAGCAATACGAACTGTTCTCGCTACTGCTTTAGCTTGCATTGAAGTGCCTCCTCTCATTATCTTCTAGTTTTCTTATCGTCAGCATCATGACCTTTATACGTACGAGTTGGTGCGAATTCACCTAACTTGTGGCCAACCATATCTTCAGTGATGTATACAGGTACGTGTTTACGTCCGTCATATACAGCAATAGTATGACCGATGAACTGAGGGAAGATTGTTGAACGGCGAGACCAAGTTTTAACAACTTGTTTTTGCTCAGATGCAACTAATTTTTCCATTTTACTCATTAAATGCTCATCGACAAATGGTCCTTTTTTTAAGCTACGAGCCATTTTGGTGCCTCCCTTCGTGATTGGCGTACGGTTCTAGAAATGAACCGTACTACAATCCCATTATTTTTTACGACGACGAACGATGAATTTATCAGACGCTTTGTTTTTCTTACGAGTCTTGAATCCAAGAGTTGGTTTACCCCATGGAGACATTGGCGACTTACGTCCGATTGGTGAACGACCTTCACCACCACCGTGTGGGTGATCAACTGGGTTCATTACAGAACCACGAACTGTTGGGCGTTTACCTAACCAACGAGAACGACCTGCTTTACCGATTTTGATAAGTTCGTGTGATTCGTTACCAACTTGACCTACAGTAGCACGACAAGCAGATAATACTAAGCGAACTTCACCAGAAGTTAAACGTACAAGTACGTATTTACCTTCTTTACCAAGTACTTGAGCAGATGTACCAGCAGAACGAACTAATTGTCCACCACGACCTGGTTTAAGTTCGATGTTATGAACAACAGTACCTACTGGAATGTTGATTAATGGTAATGCGTTACCGATTTTAATGTCAGCATCAGCGCCAGACATAATTTCCATGCCTACTTCTAAGTTTTTAGGAGCAAGAATGTAACGTTTTTCACCGTCAACGTAGTTAATTAATGCGATATTCGCAGAGCGGTTTGGATCGTATTCGATCGTAGCAACGCGTCCTGGAATTCCATCTTTGTTACGTTTAAAGTCGATGATACGGTATTGACGCTTGTGTCCGCCACCTTGGTGACGTACAGTGATTTTACCTTGGTTATTACGACCAGCCTTCTTGCTTAAAGGTGCAAGTAAAGACTTTTCCGGTCTGTCAGTCGTAATTTCAGCGAAATCATTCGTAGTCATGTTACGACGACCATTAGTAGTTGGATTATACTTTTTAATTGCCATCTCAATTTCCCTCCTTCTTTAGTAAGAATTAAACACCTTGGAAGATTTCGATTTCTTTGCTGTCAGCAGTTAGCTTAACGATCGCTTTACGACGACGGCTAGTAAAACCAGCGTGACGACCAACGCGTTTTGCTTTCGGCTTGTAGTTCATGATGTTTACTTTCTCTACTTTAACATCAAAGATCGCTTCTACAGCATCTTTAACTTCTGTTTTATTAGATTTAACGTCCACATCGAACGTGTATTTTTTTTCAGCCATCATTTCCATAGAACGTTCAGTGATAACTGGGCGCTTAATGATATCACGAGGATCTCTCATTATGCAAGCACCTCCTCTACTTTTTCCACTGCCGCTTTTGTCATGATTAGCTTATCATGATGAAGCACGTCTAAAACGTTTACGCCATCAGCAGTGATTACTGTTACTCCAGGAATGTTGCGAGCAGATAACTCTACAGACTCGTTTGCATCAGCAGTTACGATAAGAGCTTTCTTCTCAACAGCTAATCCTTTAAGTACTGCTACCATGTCTTTTGTTTTTGGTGCATTTAACACTAGGTCTTCAAGAACTACAACGTTGTTCTCAACTACTTTAGTAGCTAATGCAGATTTAATAGCTAAGCGACGAACTTTTTTAGGAAGTTTGTAAGCATAGCTTCTTGGTGTAGGTCCGAATACCGTACCACCACCACGCCATTGAGGAGAGCGGATAGAACCTTGACGAGCACGTCCAGTTCCTTTTTGACGCCATGGTTTACGACCACCACCGCGCACTTCAGAGCGAGTTTTTACTTTATGTGTACCTTGACGTAAAGATGCACGTTGCATCATTACAGCTTCAAAAAGTACAGCTTCATTAGGTTCGATACCGAAAACAGCTTCAGCTAATTCGATTTCACCAACCTGTGAACCAGTTTGATTATATACAGTAACTTTTGGCATTGGAATTCCTCCTTCCTATTGTGAATTATTTGCTAGCCTTCACAGCGCCTTGAACAACTACAAGAGATTTCTTAGCACCTGGAACGTTACCTTTTACTAACAATAAGTTGCGCTCAGCGTCAACTTGAACGATTTCTAAGTTTTGAACCGTAACTTGGTCTCCACCCATACGTCCAGCAAGCTTTTTGCCTTTGAATACACGGTTCGGAGCAACTGGGCCCATTGAACCAGGACGACGGTGATAACGAGAACCATGAGACATAGGTCCGCGAGATTGTCCGTGGCGTTTAATAGCACCTTGGAAACCTTTACCTTTAGAAATTCCTGTTACGTCTACGATTTCACCTGCAGTGAAAACTTCAACTTTTACCTCTTGACCAACCTCTAATCCGTCCACGTCTGCATCGCGGATTTCGCGAATGAAGCGCTTAGGAGCAGTAGTTGCTTTAGCAACGTGACCTTGTTCAGGTTTGTTAGCTAATTTTTCACGTTTGTCGTCGAATCCTAACTGAATTGCATTGTAGCCATCAGTTTCAATTGTTTTCTTTTGAAGAACAACGTTTGGAGTCGCAGCGATTACTGTTACAGGGATTAGCTCACCGTTTTCAGCAAATACTTGAGTCATACCGATCTTTCTTCCTAAGATTCCTTTGGTCATGAGTTACACCTCCTACATTTTTTAAGTTATATGAATTATAGTTTGATTTCGATATCTACACCAGATGGTAAATCTAAACGCATTAATGAGTCTACTGTTTGTGGAGTAGGGCTCACGATGTCGATTAGACGTTTGTGCGTGCGCATTTCGAATTGCTCACGAGAATCTTTGTACTTATGAACAGCACGAAGAATTGTGTAAACAGTTTTTTCAGTTGGTAATGGGATCGGACCAGAAACTGTTGCCCCAGAACGCTTAGCTGTTTCTACAATTTTCTCAGCTGACTGATCAAGAATACGGTGATCGTAAGCTTTTAAACGGATACGAATTTTTTCTTTTGCCATTATTTTCCCTCCTTCGTTCGCCTATTTCTAAAATAGACCTTCTCCATGGAAATTTCCCCACACCATGCCATGGCAAAGCGGCCGGGTGTGTCAGCAACCTTCCACTTCATCGCAGTCAAAGACCAACATTGTCTATTATACAATGTTATTCGTCTAGATGCAAGCATCTTTTTGTTTGCATCTGCTTTTCTCTACTTTTGCTATTATACATGGCACTTTAAAGAATTTCAAGTTTTCATCTGCGCTAATTCATTTTACAGTTTCTGGGTGTTTTACTGTGCAGATTTATATACTATAGAAGAAACTCGTTTAAAACTAGAAAATACTACTTTTCATAAACAAAAAAACTCAAGGGAAAATCCCTTGAGTTTTTTAAATCTATTTAAAGATTACTCAACGATTGTAGCAACTACACCGTAACCTACAGTACGTCCACCTTCACGAATAGAGAACTTAGTTCCTTCTTCGATCGCGATTGGAGCGATAAGCTCGATAGTCATTTCAATGTTGTCACCAGGCATTACCATTTCAGTACCTTCTGGTAATTGGATGATTCCAGTTACGTCAGTTGTACGGAAATAGAATTGTGGGCGGTAGTTAGCGAAGAATGGAGTGTGACGTCCACCTTCTTCTTTAGATAGAACGAAAACTTCAGCTTTGAATTTAGCGTGAGCTTTTACAGAGCCAGTTTTAGCAAGAACTTGTCCACGTTGGATGTCTTCACGAGCAACCCCACGAAGTAGAGCACCGATGTTGTCTCCAGCTTCAGCTTGGTCAAGAAGTTTACGGAACATTTCTACACCAGTTACAGTTGTAGAAGCAGCTTCTTCAGCAAGACCGATGATTTCTACTACGTCACCAACTTTAACTACACCGCGCTCTACGCGACCAGTAGCAACTGTACCACGACCTGTGATAGAGAATACATCCTCTACAGGCATTAAGAATGGTTTGTCAGTTTCACGTTCTGGAGTTGGAATGTAAGCATCAACTTCAGCCATTAATTCAACGATTTTAGCTTCCCACTCAGCATCTCCTTGAAGAGCTTTAAGAGCAGAACCTTTGATTACAGGGATATCATCGCCTGGGAATCCGTATTCAGATAATAGATCACGAACTTCCATTTCTACTAATTCTAATAATTCTTCGTCGTCTACCATGTCGCATTTGTTTAAGAATACAACGATGTAAGGTACACCTACTTGACGAGAAAGAAGGATGTGCTCACGAGTTTGAGGCATTGGGCCATCAGCAGCAGATACTACTAAGATACCGCCGTCCATTTGAGCAGCACCAGTGATCATGTTTTTAACATAGTCAGCGTGACCTGGGCAGTCAACGTGTGCATAGTGACGAGTTTCAGTTTCGTACTCAACGTGTGCAGTTGAGATTGTGATACCGCGCTCTCTTTCTTCTGGAGCAGCATCGATTTGATCGTATCCGCGTGCTTCAGCACCACCAGCTTTTGCAAGAACTGTAGTGATCGCAGCAGTTAATGTAGTTTTACCATGGTCAACGTGGCCGATAGTACCGATGTTAACATGGGGTTTAGAACGTTCGAATTTAGCTTTAGCCATTCTAAATTCCTCCTTAGTTTATATAGGTTATTTTATATTTAGACTAGAAAGTGAAACTTACGTCCCACTTTCTAAGCTTACATAAGTAGTTATACTTGAACAATTGATAAAAATCAATTATTCACCTTTATTTTTTTTGATAATTTCTTCTGAAACAGATTTTGGTACTTCTTCATAGTGGTCAAATACCATAGAGAATGTACCGCGACCTTGAGTGTTAGAACGTAATGACGTTGCATAACCGAACATTTCAGAAAGTGGAACCATAGCGCGAACAACTTGAGCGTTACCGCGAGCTTCCATACCTTCTACACGTCCACGACGAGATGTTACGTCACCCATAATGTCACCCATGTACTCTTCAGGAATTACAACTTCAACTTTCATCATTGGCTCAAGAATTACTGGGTTACACTTAGAAACCGCAGCTTTAAGCGCCATAGATGCAGCGATTTTGAACGCCATCTCAGAGGAGTCAACATCATGGTAAGATCCGTCAACTAATGCAGCTTTAATGTCTACTACAGGATATCCTGCTAGTACACCATTTTTAAGTGCATCTTCAAGACCTGCTCCAACAGCTGGGATGTATTCACGAGGAACTACACCACCGACGATCTTGTTTTCGAATTCGAATCCTTTACCTTCTTCGTTAGGCTCGAACTCAATCCATACGTGACCGAATTGTCCACGACCACCAGATTGACGTGCGAACTTACCTTCAACTTTCGCTGCAGCGCGGAAAGTCTCACGGTATGCTACCTGAGGAGCACCAACGTTTGCTTCTACTTTGAATTCACGGCGCATACGGTCAACGATGATATCAAGGTGAAGTTCACCCATACCAGCGATGATTGTTTGGCCAGTTTCTTGGTCAGTGTGAGCACGGAATGTTGGATCTTCTTCAGAAAGCTTAGATAATGCTGTACCCATTTTATCTTGGTCAGCTTTAGATTTTGGTTCGATAGCTACAGAGATAACTGGCTCTGGGAATTCCATAGACTCAAGGATAACAAGAGATTTCTCGTCACAAAGAGTATCACCAGTAGTAGTATCTTTTAGACCTACAGCAGCAGCGATGTCACCAGCGTAAACTGTTGAAATCTCTTCACGGCTGTTAGCGTGCATTTGTAGGATACGACCTACACGCTCACGCTTACCTTTAGTTGAGTTTTTCACGTATGATCCAGAGTTTAACACACCAGAGTACACACGGAAGAACGTTAACTTACCAACATAAGGGTCAGTCATGATTTTGAATGCTAGAGCTGAGAAAGGCTCTTCATCGCTAGACTTACGTTCTACTTCTTCATCTGTATCCGGAAGAGTACCTTTAATAGCTGGTACATCTAATGGAGATGGTAGGTAGTCGATAACTGCATCTAACAGAATTTGAACACCTTTGTTTTTGAATGCAGAACCACAGATTACTGGGAAGAATTCAACAGAAGTTGTAGCCTTACGGATACCAGCTTTAAGCTCTTCTACAGTGATTTCTTCACCTTCTAGGTACTTCATCATCATTTCTTCATCAAGCTCAGCTACCGCTTCGATAAGTTTTCCACGGTATTCTTCAGCTAGCTCTTTATGCTCTTCAGGAATCTCGACACGTTGAATGTCTGTTCCTAAATCGTTACCGTACATGTAAGCACACTCTTCAACAAGGTCAATGATACCATTGAACTCATCTTCAGCACCGATTGGTAACTGAATTGGATGTGCGTTTGCTTGTAAACGATCGTGGATTGTTCCTACAGAGTATAAGAAGTCTGCACCGATTTTATCCATTTTGTTAACGAATACGATACGAGGTACGCCGTAAGTAGTAGCCTGACGCCAAACAGTTTCTGTTTGTGGTTCTACACCAGATTGTGCATCAAGTACTGCTACTGCGCCATCAAGTACGCGTAAAGAACGTTCTACTTCTACTGTGAAGTCTACGTGTCCTGGAGTGTCAATGATGTTTACACGGTGACCTTTCCATTGAGCTGTAGTTGCAGCAGAAGTAATTGTGATACCACGCTCTTGCTCTTGCTCCATCCAGTCCATCTGAGATGCACCTTCGTGAGTTTCACCGATTTTATGAATACGTCCTGTGTAGTACAAGATACGCTCAGTTGCTGTTGTTTTACCAGCATCGATGTGAGCCATGATACCAATATTACGAGTGTTTTCTAAAGAGAACTCTCTTCCCATTTGGTGTCTTGCTCCTTCCATATATGGATTGGATTTTTTATTTTAAGTAGCAAAAAAGCCACTTTATTTTGTTACATACGGCAGTGTGTCCAGTACCCTCATTATGTAAAACGAGCGCCCATTGAAAGGGAGAGGCATTCTCCCTCTCCACACTTCCATAAGCGACAAATAAAGCGGTTTATGCTTACATTTATTTTACGTTGAATCCTACCAACGGTAATGAGCAAATGCTTTGTTAGCTTCTGCCATTTTATGAGTGTCTTCACGTTTCTTAACAGATGCACCAGCGTTGTTAGCTGCATCTAAGATTTCGTTAGCAAGACGCTCTTCCATAGTTTTTTCACCACGAAGGCGAGCGTAGTTTACTAACCAACGAAGACCTAAAGTTGTACGGCGTTCTGGTCGAACCTCAACTGGAACTTGGTAGTTAGCACCACCAACACGACGAGCGCGTACTTCAAGAACAGGCATGATGTTCTTAAGAGCTTGCTCGAATACTTCCATTGGTTCTTTACCAGTACGTTCGCTAACGATATCGAACGCATTATAAAGAATTGTTTGAGATTTACCTTTTTTACCGTCAACCATCATTTTGTTGATTAGGCGCGTTACTAGTTTCGAATTATACATTGGATCTGGTAACACGTCACGTTTCGCAACAGGTCCTTTACGAGGCATATTGAGTTCCTCCTTTCATTGTAAGTTTATTATTTTTTAGCAGGTTTTGGTCTCTTAGTACCATATTTAGAACGTCCTTGCATACGTTTGTCAACACCAGCTGTGTCAAGCGCACCACGAACGATGTGGTAACGTACCCCCGGTAAATCCTTTACACGACCACCGCGAATTAATACTACGCTATGCTCTTGTAGGTTATGACCGATACCTGGGATGTAAGCAGTAACCTCGATACCATTTGTTAAACGTACACGAGCGTATTTACGTAACGCTGAGTTCGGTTTCTTTGGAGTCATTGTACCAACACGAGTACATACACCACGTTTTTGAGGTGCAGAGATATCAGTTGATTTTTTCTTTAAAGAGTTAAAACCTTTGTTTAACGCAGGTGATTTAGATTTCCATACTTTATCAGTACGACCATTTCTCACTAATTGGTTAATAGTAGGCATTTGATTTATCCTCCCTTCGCATGTTTGTATGACCACATATCCAGGTGGTTCATTATTAGTTGAAAACAAAGTTTTTGCAAGGAAGAGCAAATGCTCCCTCCTCACAAAAACAGTTTTAACTTATTATTCCTATTGCTGAAGCTCCCACTTGAATCCCCGAAGCTTTCCCAAGCTTACGAACTGATTCAACTTTGGTTATGGGCACGTTATGTTGCAACGCAGTGCGAGTAATAACATGGGTTAACCGCATGTCAGCATCCTCTGCAATAACAACTTCTTTAACTGTACCATTTTTGATTGCTTCCAATGTTCGTTTATGACCAACGACTACATTTTCAGCATTTGATACTTTTTGATAAGACATATACATATCCTCCAAAGCATCGTTCAGGAGCAACCTTGCTTATAGTAACATTTTGACTCATACAATGTCAACTAGGATTATCTGTTTTTATACAAAATTTACGACGGAAAATTTTACTGTTCCACGTAAACTTCATCGTTTTCCACATTCATGTCATCTTGTGTTGTTTTAACAAGATCAACTTTACGGTAACGATTCATACCAGTTCCAGCTGGAACAAGTTTACCGATAATAACATTCTCTTTCAATCCTAGAAGCTCATCGCGCTTGCCTTTAATTGCTGCATCTGTTAGAACACGAGTTGTTTCTTGGAACGACGCTGCAGATAAGAATGAATCTGTTTCCAGTGAAGCTTTTGTAATACCAAGAAGTACTGGTCTTGCTGTTGCAGGTTGTTTACCTTTAAGTAAAACTTTTGCATTCGCATCAGTAAACTGATGGATATCCAGTAATGTTCCTGGTAACACATCTGTTTCACCAGCATCAATTACACGAACTTTACGAAGCATTTGGCGAACCATTACCTCTACGTGCTTGTCACCAATTTCTACCCCTTGCATACGGTATACTTTTTGAACTTCGCGTAGTAAGTATTCTTGAACTGCCGTAATGTCCGTTACTTTTAGTAATTCTTTCGGATCAATAGAACCTTCTGTTAACTCTTTTCCGTGAGCAATTGGCTGTCCTGGAGCTACTTTCAGACGAGCACCATAAGGAATTGCATACGTACGAGTTTCAACCTCGCCCTGTACAACTACCTCTTGACGATCTTTAACATCGTTGATCGCCGCGATAACACCATCGATTTCACTGATAACTGCCTGACCCTTTGGATTACGAGCTTCAAAGATCTCTTGGATACGAGGTAAACCTTGCGTAATATCGTCTCCGGCAACCCCACCTGTATGGAACGTACGCATCGTTAACTGTGTACCTGGCTCACCGATAGATTGAGCTGCGATAATACCTACCGCTTCTCCTACTTCTACGTCTGTACCAGTAGCTAAGTTGCGACCGTAACATTTCTTACATACACCGTGGCGAGTGTTACATGTGAACGCTGAACGGATGTGTACTGTTTCTACACCTGAATTTTCAACGATATGAGCAATATCTTCTGTAATTAATTCATTTTCACGAACTAATACTTCACCTGTTTCAGGATGTTTTACAGTTTTTCTTGCAAAACGTCCTACAAGACGATCATATAATGACTCGATTACTTCATTACCCTCTTTAATCGCGCCAATTAGTAAACCACGATCTGTTCCACAATCGTCTTCACGAACGATAACATCTTGTGCAACGTCTACAAGACGACGTGTTAAGTAACCAGAATCGGCAGTCTTAAGTGCTGTATCGGCAAGACCTTTACGCGCACCATGCGTAGAGATGAAGTACTCAAGTACTGTTAAACCTTCACGGAAACTTGACTTGATTGGAAGTTCAATGATACGACCAGATGGGTTGGCCATCAGACCACGCATACCAGCAAGCTGAGTGAAGTTCGATGCGTTACCACGGGCACCAGAGTCACTCATCATGAAGATTGGGTTGCGTTTATTCAAGGATTTCATCAATTTTCCTTGGATAACATCTTTTGCATTACTCCAAATAGAGATAACGCGATCGTAACGTTCTTCTTCCGTGATTAAACCGCGACGGAATTGTTTAATTACTTTATCTACTTTTGCCTGTGCTTCGTGGAGAATTTCATCTTTTTCACCTAATACAAGAATATCCGCTACCCCAACTGTAATACCAGCTTTTGTAGAGTATTTAAATCCTAAGTTCTTCATACGGTCAAGCATGCGAGACGTTTCTGTAATCTGGAAACGTTTAAACACTTCCGCAATGATGTTACCAAGGATTTTCTTGCTAAATGGTGCCACTTCTTCGCGACTAGCAATAATTTCTTTAATGTTCGCACCTTTTTCAACGAAGTATTTCGCTGGTGTTTCTTTTTCAAGGTTTGAATTTGTTGGTTCGTTAATATAAGGGAACGACTTCGGTAAGATTTCGTTAAATATTAATTTACCAACTGTTGTTAATAGAAGCTTGCCTTTTTGCTCTTCAGTAAATGTTTCATTGTTGTTCACTGAGTTTGCAGCAACAGCGACACGGGTATGAAGATGTACATATCCATTTTGATACGCAAGCAATGCTTCATTTGCATCTTTGAACACCATACCTTCACCAATTGCACCCTCGCGCTCAAGCGTTAAGTAATAGTTACCTAATACCATATCCTGAGACGGTGTAACAACTGGTTTTCCATCTTTCGGGTTCAAGATGTTTTGTGCTGCTAACATAAGAAGACGAGCTTCTGCTTGTGCTTCTGATGATAGCGGAACGTGAACCGCCATTTGGTCACCATCAAAGTCCGCGTTGTATGCAGTACATACAAGTGGATGAAGACGGATTGCGCGTCCTTCTACTAATGTAGGTTCGAACGCTTGGATACCAAGACGGTGAAGCGTTGGGGCACGGTTTAAAAGTACTGGGTGTTCTTTAATTACAGATTCTAAAACATCCCAAACTTCAGGTTGTACACGCTCGATTTTACGTTTCGCACTTTTAATGTTATGTGCTAATCCTTTTTCCACTAAATCTTTCATAACGAAAGGCTTGAACAATTCAAGTGCCATCTCTTTTGGTAATCCACATTGGTACATTTTTAAGTTCGGTCCTACAACGATAACGGAACGACCAGAGTAGTCAACACGTTTACCTAATAAGTTTTGACGGAAACGTCCTTGTTTACCTTTTAGCATGTGAGATAGTGATTTTAATGGACGGTTACCTGGTCCAGTAACTGGACGGCCACGACGACCATTATCGATTAATGCGTCTACAGCTTCTTGTAACATACGTTTTTCGTTTTGAACGATGATGCTTGGTGCACCTAAGTCCAATAGACGTTTTAAACGGTTATTACGGTTAATTACACGACGGTATAAGTCGTTTAAGTCAGAAGTCGCAAAACGTCCACCATCTAACTGTACCATTGGGCGTAGTTCTGGTGGGATAACTGGAAGAACATCTAAGATCATCCAAGATGGCTCATTTCCAGAGTTACGGAATGCTTCTAGTACCTCTAGACGTTTAATAGCACGAGTACGACGTTGTCCTTGTGCTGTTTTTAATTCTTCTTTTAAGAAGTCTACTTCTTTATCTAAATCGATGTCTTGTAATAGCTTCTTAATCGCTTCTGCGCCCATAGCAGCTTGGAATGTGCTGCCATATCGGTCACGATATGCACGGTATTCTTTTTCAGAAAGCAATTGCTTCTTATCAAGTGGTGTATCTCCACTTTCTGTTACAACATAAGAAGCGAAATAAATTACTTCTTCAAGCGCGCGAGGGGACATGTCTAAGACAAGTCCCATGCGGCTCGGGATACCTTTGAAATACCAAATATGAGATACAGGAGCAGCTAATTCGATATGACCCATACGTTCACGACGTACTTTCGCACGCGTTACTTCAACGCCACATCGATCACAAACTACACCTTTATAACGTACACGTTTATATTTTCCGCAATGACATTCCCAGTCCTTTTGTGGTCCGAAAATACGCTCACAGAACAAGCCATCTTTTTCAGGCTTTAACGTACGATAGTTAATTGTTTCTGGTTTCTTAACTTCACCGTATGACCAAGAACGAATCTTGTCAGGCGAAGCAAGTCCAATCTTCATATATTCAAAGTTATTAACATCTATCAAGGGGCCTACCTCCCTTTTAGTCTACAGGTTATCCCAATTATTCCTTAGTTGTCTCAACTTCGACACTTAATTTGTCTGCTGATTGATGATCATCATCATCTTCCGTATCACGCATTTCAATTTCTGTATCGTCGCTAGACATCATTTTAACGTCCATACCTAAGCTTTGTAGTTCTTTAATCAATACTTTAAATGACTCTGGAACACCTGGTTCTGGAACATTTTCGCCTTTAACAATCGCTTCGTATGTCTTAACGCGGCCGACAACATCATCAGACTTCACAGTTAAGATTTCTTGAAGAGTATAAGCAGCACCATAAGCTTCAAGTGCCCAAACCTCCATCTCACCGAAACGTTGTCCACCGAATTGTGCTTTACCTCCAAGAGGTTGTTGCGTTACAAGTGAGTATGGTCCAGTAGAACGAGCATGAAGTTTATCGTCAACCATGTGCGCAAGTTTGATCATATACATGACACCAACAGATACGCGGTTGTCGAATGGCTCACCAGTACGTCCATCATATAGGATCGTTTTCGCGTCATTCGCCATACCAGCTTCCTCGATTGTACCCCATACATCTTCCTCGCGAGCACCATCGAATACTGGTGTTGCAACGTGGATACCAAGGTATCTTGCTGCCATACCAAGATGAAGCTCTAATACCTGACCGATATTCATACGAGATGGTACCCCTAATGGGTTTAACATGATATCGATTGGCGTACCGTCTGGTAAGTACGGCATATCTTCTTCCGGTAAAATACGGGAGATAACACCTTTGTTACCGTGACGACCGGCCATCTTGTCACCTTCAGAAATTTTACGCTTTTGAACGATATATGCACGTACAAGTTGATTTACACCTGGTGGCAACTCGTCGCCATCTTCACGGTTAAACACTTTTACGTCTAAGATAATACCGCCACCACCGTGTGGTACACGTAGTGATGTATCACGTACTTCACGTGCTTTTTCTCCAAAGATAGCGTGTAATAGACGTTCTTCAGCTGTTAATTCTGTTACACCTTTAGGTGTTACTTTACCAACAAGTAAGTCTCCATCTTTTACTTCAGCACCAACGCGAATGATACCGCGCTCGTCAAGGTTGCGTAATGCATCTTCCCCAACGTTTGGAATGTCACGTGTAATTTCTTCTGGTCCAAGCTTCGTATCACGAGCTTCTGACTCATATTCTTCAATATGAATAGAAGTGTACACATCATCTTTTACAAGGCGCTCACTCATGATGATCGCATCCTCGTAGTTATAACCGTCCCATGTCATGAAGCCAACAAGCACGTTACGTCCAAGTGCTAGTTCACCTAATTCCATAGAAGGACCATCCGCAAGGATTTCACCTTTTACAACTTGATCTCCAACACTTACGATTGGACGTTGGTTGTAACAAGTTCCTTGGTTAGAACGAATGAATTTCAACATTTTGTAGCGATCTAAATCGCCTTTTACTTTTTGACCGTCAACTTCTACATAACGGCGTACCCAAACTTCACGTGCTTCTACGCGTTCAACAACACCAGGGTGTTTACAGATTACTGCAGCACCTGAGTCTTTTGCTGATACGTACTCCATACCTGTACCTACAATTGGAGATTCTGGATTCATTAACGGAACCGCCTGACGTTGCATGTTCGCACCCATAAGTGCACGGTTGGAGTCATCGTTTTCTAAGAACGGAATACAAGCTGTCGCTGCCGACACTACTTGTTTTGGAGATACATCCATGTAGTCGATGCGTTCTCTATTTGTGACAATGTTCTCACCACGGAAACGAGCTACGATATCTTCATCAAGGAATTCCCCTTCTTCAGATAATTTCATATTCGCTTGGGCTACAACATAATTATCTTCTTCATCTGCTGTTAAGTAATCAACATGCCCTGTTACACGACCAGTTTCTGGATCAACACGACGGTATGGTGTTTCAATGAAACCAAACTCATTTACTTTCGCGAACGAAGATAGTGAGTTGATCAAACCGATGTTTGGTCCCTCTGGTGTTTCAATCGGACACATACGACCGTAGTGAGAGTAGTGAACGTCACGCACTTCAAAGCCTGCGCGCTCACGCGTTAAACCACCAGGTCCTAATGCAGATAGTCTTCGTTTGTGCGTTAACTCTGCTAATGGGTTTGTTTGGTCCATGAACTGAGATAACTGAGAACTTCCGAAGAACTCTTTAATAGATGCAATAACCGGACGAATGTTAATTAACGCTTGCGGTGTAATTGCATTTGTATCTTGAATCGACATTCTCTCACGAACAACACGTTCCATACGAGAAAGACCGATACGGAATTGGTTTTGTAATAACTCTCCTACAGAGCGCAGACGACGATTTCCTAAATGGTCAATATCATCTGTATCCCCTACTTTGTATAGTAAGTTAAAGAAGTAGCTAATAGAAGCAAGGATATCACCTGGCGTGATGTGTTTTACGTCACGAGTGATGTTTGCATTCCCAATTACATTGATAGAACGTTCACCGTCTGACTCTGGAGCATAAATCTTAATAGATTGCAGCTCAACATCGCCTTCTACCACTCCACCCATTGGTTTCGCTGTCTTGAATCCAATGTTTTTCTCTAAGTAAGGTAAAATGCGATCTAGTGTACGACGGTCTAAGACTGTTCCTTCTGCCGCTAAAATCTCTCCAGTTTCTGGATCTACTAACGTTTCAGCTAAGCGTTGGTTAAACAATCTGTTTTTAATGTGTAATTTTTTGTTGATCTTGTAGCGACCTACATTTGCTAAATCGTAGCGCTTTGGATCAAAGAAGCGAGAAACAAGCAAGCTTTTCGCGTTTTCCACTGTTGGTGGTTCACCTGGGCGTAGACGCTCATAAATTTCAAGCAATGCTTTTTCTGTGCTATCTGTGTTGTCTTTTTCTAGCGTATTGCTTAAGTATTCGTTATCACCTAAAAGCTCGGTGATTTCTTGATCAGAGCCAAACCCTAATGCGCGTAACAAAACAGTTACAGGAAGTTTACGAGTACGGTCAATACGTACATATACAACATCCTTAGCATCTGTTTCATACTCTAACCAAGCTCCGCGGTTTGGAATTACAGTAGCAGTAAAACCACGTTTTCCGTTTTTATCCACTTTGCCACTATAGTATACGCTTGGAGAGCGGACTAACTGGGAAACGATAACACGTTCTGCACCGTTAATTACGAATGTTCCTGTCTCTGTCATGAGTGGGAAATCTCCCATGAACACATCCTGTTCTTTTACTTCACCAGTTTCCTTATTGATTAGACGAACTTTCACACGAAGTGGTGCTGCATACGTCACATCACGCTCTTTACATTCTTCTACAGAGTATTTAGGTTCACCTAAGCTGTAGTCGATAAATTCAAGCGATAGATTTCCCGTAAAGTCTTCAATCGGAGAAATGTCTTGGAACATTTCTCGCAAACCCTCATCAAGAAACCACTGATAAGAAGAGGTTTGAATTTCGATAAGATTTGGTAACTCTAATACTTCACTAATACGGGCATAACTTCTTCGTTGGCGGTGGCGTCCGTATTGAACTAGTTGACCTGTCAACTGCTTCACCCCTCAAATCATGAGTATTATAAATGCACAAAAAAATTTGTGCAAAATCACAAATAAATACAGCTAACGCTAGTAGCGTAGCTTTTCCTCTCAAAGATAGATACGTTGAGTCTTTCTACCTGCTCAAAAAAGAAAAATGGCTTCTATAAGAAAACCATCATTCTGTTTCATAATCTGCTGATTTTACTATCTTTTCCAAGAGAAACAAAAATATACATCTTTCTCAACGCAGAAAATCATATATTGGCATTGTATAATGTTAACATAGCCAAAAATAACCGTCAACGTTTTTTTGATTTTATGATATAATATCCTTTTTTCTTTTCTACAACCTCAACTTCAGAAAATGATTCTTCTAGTTTTTTAAGCGCAGATGGTGCACCTTGTTTCTTTTGAATAACAATCCAAAGCTCCCCACCTGGCACTAGATGATCCACAGCTTTTTCTAAAATTTCATGCACAATATGTTTACCAGCGCGAATTGGAGGATTAGATAGAATAGCAGCATACTTGCCATCTACATTTTCATAGACGCTACTTTGAAAAATGCGGACATTATCAATTTTGTTATTAGCAGCATTTTCTTTTGCAAGTCCAAGCGCCCTTTCGTTCACATCCACCATGTGAACACTACGCTCTTGAAACTCTTTTGCCAACGACAAACCGATTGGACCGTATCCACATCCCACGTCTAATACATCACCTTTAATATCTGGCATTTGAAACGCTTCAATTAAAAGACGAGAACCAAAGTCCACCTCGTTTTTCGAAAACACCCCATGGTCAGATAAAAAAGCAAATTGAGATCCTCGCAATGTATATTCCCATCGTTTACGATCACTTTTACTCGAAGGGTCATTAGAAAAATAATGGTCTGCCATATGGCCACCTCTTTTCTTTACAGTTAAAAAAAAAGCCCGCATAAGAGCGAGCTTTTTTAGAGCTTCAAAAGTTAATTACTTAACTTCTACAGCAGCGCCAACTTCTTCAAGTTTAGCTTTCATTTCTTCAGCTTCTTCTTTAGAAGCGCCTTCTTTGATTGCTTTTGGAGTGTTGTCAACTAGTTCTTTAGCTTCTTTTAAGCCAAGGCCAGTGATTTCACGAACAACTTTGATAACTTTGATTTTTTGTGCTCCAGCACTTTCAAGTACTACGTCAAATTCAGTTTTCTCAGCAGCAGCTTCACCAGCGCCACCAACAACAGCTACAGGAGCAGCAGCAGTTACGCCGAATTCTTCCTCGATAGCTTTTACTAAGTCGTTAAGTTCTAATACAGTCATAGATTTAACTGCTTCAATGATTTGTTCTTTAGTCATTGTAAATATCCTCCCTTAAATAGGTTTGTATTGTTTTATCGATAACACGTAATTATCTTTTAAAAAATTAAGCGCCTTGCTCTTCCTTTTGATCTGCAACTGCTTTAGTAGCAAGTGCAAGGTTACGGATTGGAGCTTGAAGAACGCTAAGAAGCATAGAAAGTAAGCCTTCACGTGATGGAAGAGTAGCGATAGCTTTAACCTCATCAAGTGTTACAAGTTTACCTTCGATTACGCCCGCTTTAATTTCTAAAGCTTCATGATCTTTAGCGAAGTCGTTTAATACTTTCGCAGGAGCAACTACATCCTCGTTACTGAACGCGATTGCGTTTGGTCCTGTTAAGAATTCGTTTAACTCAGCCATTTCAACAGATTCTGCAGCACGACGAGTTAAAGAGTTTTTGTAAACTTTGAACTCAACGCCAGCTTCACGTAAGTTTTTACGTAATTCAGTTGCTTCAGATACTGTTAAACCACGGTAGTCAACAACGATTGTAGATTTACTTTCGCGAAGTTTTTCAGCGATTTCAGTTACAACTTGTTGTTTAGTTTCGATTGCTTTGCTCATGTTATTACACCTCCTGTAGATTATATAGAAGATGTACCGAAAGTGCACTAAAAAACCTCCATGCCCAGTTGTAGACATGGAGGCATATAGTCACAGAAAAAAATTCCGCTTCGTATATTAACACCTAGGTAGGAAATTAAGTCAAATTGGCCCCTACTGTCTACGGTACACTATTTAAATTCACAACATAAATGATTATATTAAAACTTCTTTATGAAGTCAACTTCCAATTTTTACGCGATTGTAGAAACGTCTACACGTACGCCAGGTCCCATTGTAGAAGCAACAGTTACGTTCTTCATGTAAGTACCTTTTGCAGCAGCTGGTTTAACTTTTAATAGCGTGTCAGCAATTGTTTTGAAGTTTTCTACTAGTTTAGCATCTTCGAAAGATACTTTACCGATTGGAACGTGGATGTTACCAGCTTTATCAACGCGGTATTCAACTTTACCAGCTTTGATTTCGTTAACAGCTTTTGTTACATCGAAAGTAACCGTTCCAGTTTTAGGGTTTGGCATTAAACCTTTAGGTCCTAATACGCGACCAAGTTTACCAACTTCACCCATCATGTCAGGAGTTGCTACTACTACATCGAAATCGAACCAACCTTGTTGGATTTTACCGATGTAATCAGCATCGCCTACGAAGTCAGCGCCAGCAGCTTCAGCTTCTTTTGCTTTTTCGCCTTTAGCGAATACTAATACACGTTGTACTTTACCAGTACCGTGTGGAAGAACAACTGCACCACGAATTTGTTGGTCAGCTTTCTTAGGGTCAACACCTAAACGGAATGCAGCTTCTACAGTTGCATCAAATTTAGCTGTGTTTGTTTTCTTTACTAATTCTACTGCTTCTGTTGCAGAGTAAGCAGTTGCACGATCAACAAGCTTTGCAGCTTCTACGTACTTTTTACCTCTTTTAGCCATGTTTATTTCCTCCTTGAATGTGGTTTTAGCGGAATAACCTCCCACGTTTACGCCTTCATTCCGGGAAATCCCGAGGATGTGCGCCCATCCATTTATTTAAAAACGATACTCATTTACGATAATAAAGGTTGCGAATTGGAATTCCAGACCCGCAACCTTTTTTACAAAAAAACAAATCGAATTAGTCTTCGATAACGATACCCATACTGCGCGCAGTACCTTCAACCATACGCATTGCAGCTTCTACGCTAGCAGCGTTTAGGTCAGGCATTTTAGTTTCAGCGATTTCGCGTACTTTATCACGCTTAACAGTTGCCACTTTATTACGGTTTGGTTCACCAGAACCAGACTCGATACCAGCTACTTTCTTAAGAAGAACAGCAGCAGGAGGAGTTTTAGTAATGAAAGTGAATGAACGGTCTTCGAATACCGTAATTTCAACAGGAATGATAAGACCAGCTTGATCTGCTGTACGAGCGTTGAACTCTTTACAGAAGCCCATGATGTTAACACCCGCTTGTCCTAATGCTGGACCAACTGGTGGAGCTGGGTTAGCTTTACCTGCAGGAATTTGAAGTTTTACCATTTTAATTACCTTTTTAGCCACGAGACACACCTCCTTAAGTCCGTGATGTGGTCAATTGGGCAGTGATTTGCCCTCCCACTTCATAATTTTATCTGTAACGATAAAATCTTTTTTCAAAAAACGTCTCCGTTACCGAAGACGTACTGACTTAAAAGATATTATCACTTTTTACAATTCATTTCAAGTTTCATTTTATAATTTTTCAATTTGGTGGAAATCCAGCTCGACCGGTGTTTCACGACCAAACATATCTACAAGCACTCTTATCTTTTGTTTTTCCATGTCAATCTCTTCGATTGCACCTGTATAGTTCGCGAATGGCCCTTCATTTACACGTACTGTTTCATGAAGTTCAAAGTCAAAATCAACCACTTCATTGTCCATTCCCATATGTTTCATAATGGTAACAACTTCCTCCTCTAATAAAGGAGATGGTTTTGATCCTGATCCAGAAGATCCAACAAAACCTGTTACGCCCGGTGTATTACGAACAACATACCAAGAATCATCAGTCATAATTAGTTCCACTAATACATAACCTGGGAATACTTTTCTTTTTGTTAATTTTTCTTTTCCGTTTTTCATTTCTACTTCTACTTCTTCCGGAACAACAACACGGAAAATTTTATCTTGCATTCCCATTGATTCTACACGTTTCTCTAGGTTTGCTTTTACTTTATTTTCATATCCAGAATAAGTATGGACAACATACCAACTTTTTTCCATTCATTTAGGACGAGCGTCCTTCCCTCCCTGACGTACATTTTTTTGTGCAAATGAAAAAACCCGTTCATCGGGCTTTTACACAGTTCGTATAAATAACATTATATCATGGATAAGTGCTTCTTATTCAAGAATTAACCAAGAATTAACCGAATTAAAGAAGAAATACCCATGTCAACTACCGCGAAGAAAACTGCAAAAAACACAACTGTCGCAATAACAGTAGCTGTCGAACGGAGTAATTCATCTTTCTTAGGCCAACTTACTTTTTTCATTTCGCGACCTACATCGCCGAAAAAGTTCGTCAAACGCATTTACGGGACCTCCAGTGTATTGTTTCGATTATTTATTTTGTTTCCTTATGAACTGTATGCATATTGCATGTTTTACAAAATTTCTTTATCTCAAGTCGCTCTACTGAGCTCGTATCTTTCATTGTGGAGTAGTTTCGATTCTTACACTCTTCACATGAGAGTACAACTTTTTTTCTCATTTGTTACACCAACCTTGTAACATTATGTCCCTAAAAATGTATCATACAATAAAAGACAATGTCAATGACATGCCACTTACTACATTACAAAAAGAAAGCAGGAGAATCATTTTCTCCCCTGCGACATATACTATGAGTTTAAAGTTGTATTTTCTCTCATTTCCATATATCGTTCTAGCTTCCTTTTTACACGCTGCAAGGCATTATCAATAGACTTTACATGCCTGTTTAACTGCTCTGAGATCTCTTGATAAGAACGGCCATCTAAATATAAAGAAAGGACTTTTCTTTCTAAATCGCTTAATAATTCAGATATTTTTAGTTCTATGTCGCTATATTCTTCCTGACTAATAATCATCTCTTCAGGATCAGTCACCTTTGCTTCCGAAATAACATCTAATAGCGTACGATCAGATTCCTCATCGTAAATCGGTTTGTCTAAAGAAACATACGAATTTAAAGGAATATGTTTTTGTCTCGTTGCTGTCTTAATAGCAGTAATAATTTGACGAGTAATACATAATTCAGCGAATGCTTTAAAAGAAGATAGCTTGTCCTCTTTATAATCACGAATGGCTTTAAATAATCCAATCATACCTTCTTGAACAATATCTTCCCGATCGGCACCTACTAAAAAATACGATCTTGATTTTGCGCGAACAAAGTTCTTGTACTTGTGAATTAAATATTCAAGAGCATCAATATTACCTTTTCGAACTAACTCAACTATTGCCTCATCCTCTAAATCGCGAAACGTAACGTTGTTGGTACTTACGAAGCCTGTTTCCACTTTGATCCCTCCGACCGCTATTTATTTAGAAATATTATACAGTAAGCGCCTGAAGAGCGTCAATGCTTCAACGCTCTCCTCGCCTTAATTTTTCTAATTTTTCTGTAATATCTTTACTAAATATCGTTCGCATAGCTGGTTGCTTCTCTTTTACCTCTTGCGTTTGATGGCGCACTTGTTGTTCCATGGCCTGCACTTCTATTTCTAGTTCACGGGCTGACTTCCTAAGCGCTCCTTGTGCGAAAATAACCCACTGTTCCGTATAATCAGAAGTCGCAACATAGATTTGTGTATTAATATTACGAAGTTCAATCGCGAGCTGTTCAATTTTTTCATCCGCGGTTTGATTCTTTCTTGTGAAAATAACTTCAACACGTGATTGCTTCATTTTCTTTTCAATACCTTGAACTGTATAAGCATCAAATACAATCATTACTCTTGTTCCTGTGTACCCTTGATAATCCGCCATTTTATCAATTAGCGCGTCCCTTGATGCCTGTAAATCTACATCCCTTAATTTTTTCAAGTCTCTCCAAGCCCCAATAATGTTATAACCATCAACGATTAAGATATCATTCATTTTCACTCACCAATTTGGTGACGTTTACGATATACCTCATACATTAACAGACTTGCAGCTACTGAAGCATTTAAGGATGTAACTTTACCAACCATCGGCAAGTTGATTAAGAAATCACATTTTTCACCAATAATACGGCTCATACCTTTTCCTTCACTACCGATTACTAATCCAATCGGCATATTACCATCTAAATTACGATAATCCGTTTTCCCTCTTGCATCTGTACCCGCAATCCAAAGACCTCGCTCTTTTAAATCATCAATTGTTCGAGATAAGTTTGTCACACGAGCAACAGGAATATATTCAATTGCTCCTGTTGAAGCTTTTGCAACTGATGCTGTAAGCCCAACAGCTCTTCTTTTCGGAATAATAATCCCATGTGCGCCTGTTGCATCTGCCGTACGCATAATAGAACCTAAGTTATGCGGGTCTTCAATTTCATCTAGAATTAAGAAGAACGGATCTTCATTACGTTTAGCAGCTGCTTCAAATAAATCCTCTAATTCTGCATATTGATAGGCCGCTACCTGTGCAATGACCCCTTGGTGATTTCCTTCAACAAGTTGGTCTAATTTTTTCTTTGGTGCATGTTGTAAAATAATTTTATTTTCTTTCGCTAACGCTAATACAATTTGCACTTGTCCTTTAGCTGCACCTTCTGCAATCCAGATTTTATTAATATCTCTTCCTGATCGTAACGCTTCAATTACAGGGTTACGTCCGATAATATATTCACTACTCATATTGATGCGCCCCCTTCCTTCGCTTCTAAAACATCAATTGCTTTATATACAAGTTCCTCTAATCTGTCGCTATTGTTCAATAAATAATGATAACCAAGCAATGCCTCAAAAGCAGTACTATAGCGATATGTTTGCACATCCGTATTTTTAGGAACAGAACCCGAATTCGCATTACGTCCTCTTCTTAAGACCGCTTCTTCTTCCTCTGTCAAAAATGCTGTTTCTAGTAAATGATAAACAACTTTCGCTTGTGCTTTCGCCGAAACAAAGCTTGTCCCTAAACGATGTAATTGGTTAGGACGAACCGTTCCTTTTTGAAGAAGGTGATAGCGGATATATTGTTCATATACCGCATCACCCATATATGCTAACGCTAAGCTGTTTAATTGCTTTGCATCAATCATGCTTATCCTCTTTTCCATCTTGTACCTTGGGCGGTATCTTCTAAAATAATATTACGCTCTTTTAAATCATCACGAATTTGATCAGACAATGCAAAGTCGCGGTTTTTACGAGCCTCAATACGTTTTTGAATTAATGCCTCAATCTCTTCGTCAAGCAACTCTTCTTTTGTTAACTCTAATCCCAAAATACCAAATAACGTTTCAAACTGTTTTACATACGCCTCAATTACAGCTTTTGATGTATGTTCTTCCAATAGATATTGATTTGCATGGTTTGCTAAATTATATAACTCAGTTATTGCATTTGCTGTATTGAAATCATCGTTCATCGCTTCTTCAAATGCTAACTGGAATTTCTCTATTTCAGCTAACCATTTTTCATTATGGTCTGTTAAATCTGTGCTACTTTCCATCCGGTGCTTTAAGTTACCATACGCTGTTTTAATGCGCTCTAATCCATTATTCGTACTCTGTAATAACTCTTCACTAAAGTTGATTGGATGACGATAATGTACAGATAACATAAAGAAACGAATTAACTGCGGGTCATATTGCTTAATAATGTCATGAACTAAAATGAAGTTCCCTAATGATTTAGACATTTTCTCATTGTTAATATTAATATATCCATTATGCATCCAGTAACGTGCAAATGTTTTTCCAGTTAATGCTTCTGATTGTGCAATCTCATTTTCATGGTGAGGGAATGCTAAATCTTGCCCACCAGCATGAATATCAATTGTATCACCTAAATATTTACGCGCCATTGCAGAGCATTCAATGTGCCATCCTGGACGACCTTTGCCCCAAGGGCTCTCCCAGAAGATTTCTCCTTCTTTCGCTGCCTTCCATAAGGCAAAATCAAGCGGATCTTGTTTCTTTTCCCCAACTTCAATACGTGCACCATGGCGCAGGTCTGCAATTGGCTGATGTGATAATTTACCGTAACCTTCAAATTCCTTTGTTTTGTAATAAACATCGCCTTCAGACTCATATGCATATCCTTTTTTCACAAGTTCCTCAATAAACTCAATAATGATATCCATATTTTCTGTTACACGAGGATGAACCGTAGCGTGCTTGCAACCTAATGCAGTTACATCTTCAAAGTACGCTTCAACAAAACGATCTGCAATTGTTGGAACATCTTCTCCTAATTCATTTGCTGCTTTAATTAACTTATCATCTACATCCGTAAAATTGGAAACATACTGCACTTCATACCCTTTATACTCTAGGTAGCGACGTACTGTATCAAATACCATAGGCGGTCTTGCGTTTCCGATATGAATATAGTTGTATACTGTCGGTCCGCATACATACATCTTCACTTTATTTTCTTCTAAAGGAACAAACTCCTCTTTCTCACGTGTTAACGTATTATAAATGTGAATAGTCATTTTCATCCTTCCTTTCCACTTTTACTCCCAGTTGCTTTTTTAATTTTTCAAGTTCAGCTTCCATTACTTTTAATTTATCAAAAATTGGATCTGGCAGATCTGAATGGTTCAATTCCTGACCTATCTTTACTCCATTTTGAATTACGACTCGACCAGGTATACCTACAACTGTCGAATGCGCAGGAACTTCTTTCAATACAACAGATCCTGCACCAATTTTAGAATTCTCCCCAACTGTAATGGATCCGAGTACTTTTGCACCAGTCGCAATAAGTACGTTATCTTGGATTGTTGGATGCCTTTTTCCTTTTTCTTTCCCTGTACCACCTAATGTAACTCCTTGATAAATTGTTACATTGTCTCCGATTTCACATGTCTCCCCAATAACAACCCCCATACCATGGTCAATAAAAAAACGACGACCAATTGTGGCTCCCGGATGAATCTCAATACCGGTAAAGAAACGACTAACTTGTGAAATCCAACGTGCAATAAAGAAAAAATTCCGTTTATAAAAGGCATGTGCAATTCGGTGTGCCCAAACCGCATGTAATCCAGAGTAAGTTAAAATGACCTCGAAATAACTTCGCGCCGCTGGATCTTGTTCAAAAACGACTTCAATATCTTCTCGAAGCCTCTTAAACATTGATGTCCCCTCCCCTTTATGGGCTACTTTTCTGAGTGAACCGATTTACCTCGCTATTCGCGGACAATCCTACTTCCACCTCAACATTTAACAACAACAAAAAAGTTAAGTTAGAGATAGACCATCCGTAAAGGTCCGATTAGTGAACGTTCATAATTAGTGAGAAATGAAGAAAATAACCACCAATTAAAATCTTACTTGTTACCTAGTCTTTATCCATCTGTACAAAAACTTATACCCTCACCTTATTTACATGGTATAAAAAAAGACGCCTCTGTCAAATTGACAGAGACGCCTTATAAGCGCGGTTCCACTCTGTTTAGGCCTAAATACAGCCTCAAACTCATCATGATAACGGTTTATACCGCTTCTGCTTACTTTGCGTCTTATGACGTTTCCCGAAACTCTTCGTTGTTCAGCAGAAGACTCGAAGGGGCATTTCAAAAACCCGCTTATAAACCACTTCCAGCCAAAAGGTGGTTCTCTCTGTAAAAAGCCTGATTTTTTACTTCTCCTTCTCGTCGCTTTCCTTTATTAGATTTTAAAGTATTCTTATTATATTTCTAAATTCGCTAAATGTTAACCAATTACTTTACGAATACGATTTAAAACTTTTTCTTTTCCAAGAAGTGCAATTGCATTTGGCAGTTCTGGTCCATGTGTTTGGCCAGTAGTTGCCACACGAATTGGCATAAATAAGTTTTTCCCTTTATGACCCGTTTCTTTTTGAACAGCTTTAATTGCTTTCTTAATTGCTGCTGGTTCCACTTCTTCTAAAGCTTCTAATCCTGCTGCAAATGCGCGAAGTACTTCAGGTACTTGTTCACCTTTCAATACTTCTTGTCCCTCTTCTTCATAATCTACATGATCTTTAAAGAACATGTCAGAAAGCTCTACAATTTCAGCTCCAAAGCTCATTTGTTCATGGTATAAAGCAATTACATCACGAACCCAAGCTTGTTCTTGTTCACTTAAGTTTTCACTTACACGACCAGCTTTCACTAAATGCGGTAAGCTTAATGCAACAACAGCATCTAGATCTTGCTTTTTCATATATTGGTTGTTCATCCATTTAAGTTTTTGAGAATCGAATAATGCAGGTGATTTTGATAAACGAGCTGCATCAAACATTTCAATAAATTCATCTTTAGAGAAGATTTCTTCTTCACCAACTGGTGACCAACCTAGTAATGCGATAAAGTTAAAGATTGCTTCTGGAAGATATCCAAGCTCTTTATATTGCTCAATAAATTGAATAATAGATTCATCGCGTTTACTTAATTTTTTACGACTCTCATTTACGATTAATGTCATATGACCAAACTGCGGGATATCCCATCCAAATGCTTCATAAATCATCATTTGTTTCGGCGTGTTAGAAATATGATCATCACCACGAAGAACATGTGTAATCTCCATTAAATGATCGTCTACTGCTACCGCAAAGTTATAAGTTGGAATACCATCTTTTTTCACAATAACAAAATCACCAAAGTCATTTGAGTGGAAAGCAACTTCATCTTTTACGATATCCTTAAATGTGTAGTCGCGGTCAGCTGGTACACGGAAACGAATACTTGGAATGCGGCCTTCTGCTTCAAATTGCTTGATTTGTTCTTCCGTTAAATCGCGGTGATTACCAGCATAACGAGGTGTTTCACCACGAGCGATTTGTCCTTCACGCTCTGCTTCTAACTCTTCTTCTGTCATATAACATTTATAAGCTAAACCACGCTCTAGTAAATCTTCATATAACTTTTTATAAATATCTAAACGTTCTGTTTGACGATATGGTCCATATTCGCCACCAACATCAACACCTTCATCCCAGTCCATGCCGAGCCATTTCAAGTATTTTAATTGGCTTTCTTCACCACCAGCAACGTTACGTTTTACATCAGTATCTTCAATACGAATAATAAACTTACCATCTTGATGACGAGCAAATAAATAATTAAATAATGCCGTACGCGCATTTCCGATATGTAAGTGTCCTGTTGGACTTGGCGCATAGCGCACTCTCACTTGCTTTTCCATAATTGGTACACCTTCCATTCTTAATGTCAACACATTCTATAATTGTACACCAAAAAAATATGATTATCCATCTTGCGAATCAAAAACAACTATTTTTTCTGTAATAATACAACGGCTTGAGAAGCAATCCCTTCTTCTCTCCCTGTAAATCCTAATTTTTCAGTGGTTGTCGCCTTCACATTCACATTGTCTATAGAAGTTTCTAATAGTTCACTAATACGCTTACGCATACTTTCAATATGTGGGGCCATTTTTGGTTTCTGCGCAATAATTGTACAATCTAAATTACCTAATTCATATCCTTGGTTACGCACAAACTCCCAAACTTTTTGCAATAACACAGCTGAATCTGCATCTTTAAAGGCAGGATCTGTATCTGGAAAATGTTTTCCGATGTCGCCTGCAGCAATCGCTCCTAAACATGCATCAGCAATTGTATGTAAAAGTACATCTGCATCTGAGTGACCTAATAAACCTTTCTCATATGGAATCGTAATTCCACCGATAATTAACGGTCTACCTTCTGCAAATTCGTGTACATCAAAACCTTGTCCAATTCGAAACATTTTATATCCTCCTTAAGCTAAACTACTGCGACTCATGACCTTATGTCGATGAATCTATTAAGAAAAGCTCGGTAATTACCGAGCTTTTCTTAATATTATACCATCACTATTGTTCCTTCTGAACACGCAGGAAACTTTCAGCAATTAATAGATCTTCTGGTGTTGTCACTTTAATATTGTAATAACTACCCTCTACTACGCCTACTTCTTTTCCTATACGTTCTACAAGACTTGCGTCATCTGTACCGAGGAAGCACCCTTGCTTCGCACTCCTATGCGCCTCTAGTAAAAGAGGAACCGAAAACCCTTGTGGTGTTTGTACCGCTCTTAATTGAGAGCGTTCAACTGTTTCAACAACCGTATTCTGTTCTACTTTTTTTACCGTATCTTTAACAGGTACTGCACAAATAGAAGCACCCTTCTGCTTCGCTGTAGTTAATACGGCACGAATCATTTTATTCGTTACAAATGGACGTGCCCCATCGTGTACAAGAACGTAATCAACATCCTTCACATGTTGAACAGCGTTATACACGCTATCTTGTCTTTCAGCTCCGCCCTGAATAAACTGCACATCCTTCAGAATATGATACTTCCGTATTAACTCTTCAAAATAAGGGCGTTCTTCTTTATTAATTGCCATAACAATATTTTTACATGCTTTATCTTTTTCAAAGGCGCGTAATGTATGCACAATAATAGGAACTTCATTAATAAGCAAAAATAATTTATTTTTACCAGCACCCATTCGCTTCCCTTGGCCTGCAGCCGGAATAATTAATGTATACATGCTAATAATCCTCTACTTATAATGCTTTTTCTAATAACTTACGCTTTGCAAAAATCATGCGACCAGCAGATGTCTGTAGTACACTCGTAACGAGTACATCAAGTTGTGAACCAACATATTCTCTACCGTCTTCTACTACAATCATCGTACCATCATCTAAATAAGCAACACCTTGATTTTGTTCTTTTCCATCCTTGACAACATAAACACTTAGTTCTTCACCAGGGAGCACAACCGGTTTAATCGCATTTGCTAAATCATTGATGTTCAGAACCGTTACTCCTTGTAGTTCAGAAACCTTATTTAAGTTAAAATCATTCGTGACAACAGTACCACCAGTTATCTTTGCTAATTTCACAAGCTTGCTGTCCACTTCTTGAATGTCTTCGAAATCGCCTTCATAAATCTCTACCGGAATTGGCATCTCTTTTTGAATACGGTTTAAAATATCTAATCCTCTACGTCCTCTATTACGCTTTAATGCATCCGAAGAATCAGCAATATGCTGCAACTCTTCTAATACAAACTGAGGAATCACAATTGTTCCTTCTAGAAACTTTGTTTGACAAATATCTGCAATACGTCCATCAATAATTACGCTAGTATCAAGAATTTTCCAATGCGTAGAAGATTTTTCTACTCCTGTTTCTGTTTCAACCTCTTCATTCTCACTATTGCTATTTTTCTTCTTACCGCCTCGTTGTGGTAATGTAAATAACCCTAACAATTCGTTTCTCTTTTTAAATCCTACTTGGAATCCTAAGTAACCAAGTAAAAGTGTAAAGAAGATTTGTAATACAGTGCTAATGACTGGAATTGTGAATTCACGAATTGGTATCAAAATTAAATATGCAACAATAAGACCCGAAATTAACCCTAGCGTACCAAATAAAACATCTGTTACAGGTGCCTTTACAAGGGCTTCTTCAATATGTTTAATAAGCTGAACAATATAATCTACGAGCCAAAATGTTGTTAAGAATAAAATAATTGCACCAATAATTGCACGAACATATGAACCTTCAAGTAAAGGAACCGCTCCAATGTCCAATACATTAATAACTTTCGGGATTAAATAAATCCCTAATGCTCCCCCGATTACTAAAAAGAAGAGCTGTACGATCCGTTTTAACATCCAACCACCTCCTACTCATTATTAACCATTGTTTTGCTAATCAAAACGCCGAATGCAAAAGCGGACGTGTCTCTTTTCATAAATTGTTTTATTTACCAATATATCATATCATATACCAAAAATGTGCTAGTGTCGTTATATTATGAAATCAATGTAATATTCTTAATTGTGTCTACTCATATATAAATGCTCTTGGATTCGTTTTAAACCTTCTCGTATTTTTTTCGCCCGAACTTCTCCAATTCCTTCTACATCATCTAAATCGTTAATACTCGCACGACAAACACCTTGCAATGTTTTAAATCGATTAATTAAGTTTTCAATAATAAGAGGAGGTACCCTAGAAATTTTACTTGTAATCCTATATCCTCTTGGTGTAACACTTTCCTCTAAGCTCATTTGCCCTGGGTAACCAAGCAATTTCACTAAATCACTATCTTCTAAAAGCTGTGTATTGGCAAGTTCCTGCAATTTTTTCAAAATTTGATAGTGATCCTGTGTCTTCTCTTGATAGTAATCTTTAATTAATAATGCTGCCTCTGCTTCCAAATCTGCCAATAGCTCAGTAAGTTGTAAACGAATAAGTCTACCTTCCGTTCCTAATTCATGAATATAACTTAAAATTTCATTCTTAATACGAAGGACCATCTCGACGCTATGTAAGACATGGACCACTTCAGACATCGTAACAACTTCCTCAAACTCTAGAATACCCAAATTCGTAATACCATCATTCCATACTGCCTTATATTTTTCTAAAGTTTGAATCGCTTGATTTGCCTTTGTCAAAATAACACCTATGTCTTTTAAGGTATAACGTAAACTTCCTTGATATAGCGTAATTACGTTACGTCTTTGTGAAATAGCCACAACAAGACTTCCCGTTTGCTTCGCTACACGCTCTGCTGTACGATGGCGCATTCCTGTTTCAATGGAATCAATGGATGACTCGGGAACCAATTGTGCATTTGCAATTAAAATTTTACTACCCGTCTCATTTAAAATAAGAGCTCCATCCATTTTTGCTAGTTCGTATAAACTAGCAGGAGAGAATGCGCAATTAATATGAAATCCTCCATCAACAATGCTTTTAATCTGATCGTTATATCCAAGGACAATTAAGCCACCTGTTTGCGCGCGAAGTACATTATCTATTCCTTCTCGCAAAGGTGTCCCTGGTGCAACAAGCTGTAAAATATTAATCATACTTTTGACACGTTGCTTGTTTTCTTCCATAGCCTAGCCTCCTAATGTCAAACGAAGCGCCTCTCCTAAATTAGAGACACCGACTACTTCAATCCCGTCAGGAATTGTCCAACCCCCTAAATTTTTTCGCGGGATGATGGCGCGCTGAAATCCTAATTTAGCCGCTTCTTGTACTCGTTGTTCAATTCTCGATACCCTTCTTACTTCTCCCGTTAACCCAACTTCTCCTATTACAGCATCGGTTGGTGCCGTGGACTTATCTCGAAAACTCGATGCAATACTTAAAGCAACCGCCAAATCAATTGCTGGTTCATCCAATCGTAATCCTCCAGCAACCTTTAAATAAGCATCTTGGTTTTGTAATAATAAGCCTGCTCTTTTTTCTAATACTGCCATAATAAGCGATACACGATTATGATCAATCCCTGTAGCCATCCTTCTTGGATTTCCAAAGCTAGTAGGGGAAATTAACGCTTGGATTTCTACTAAAACTGGTCTCGTTCCTTCCATAGAAGCAACAACCGTAGAACCAGCAACTCCAACAGGTCTCTCTTCTAGAAATATCTCAGAAGGATTTAATACTTCCGCAAGACCTAATTCTTTCATTTCAAATATACCCATTTCATTCGTAGAACCAAAACGATTTTTAACTGCCCGTAAAATACGGTATGTATGATGACGGTCTCCCTCAAAATAAAGAACAGCATCCACCATATGTTCTAACATACGTGGTCCTGCAATTGCGCCTTCTTTCGTTACATGTCCTACGATAAAAATTGGAATCCCTTTCGTTTTTGCAAGCTTCATCAGTTCTGCTGTACATTCACGTACTTGCGAAACACTTCCTGGAGCTGAAGTTACTTCTGGTAAATAAATTGTTTGAATGGAATCAATGACAACAAAGGAAGGATTCATTTCATCAATATGTGCCGCAATTCTCTGTAAATCTGTCTCCGAAACAACAAATAAATTGCTCCCGTTTACATGTAGACGATCTGCACGAAGTTTAATTTGTTTTGCCGATTCTTCACCAGATATATACAATACATCATACGAAGAATCTGCTAATTGCGATGATATTTGTAGTAATAATGTTGATTTTCCAATTCCAGGGTCTCCCCCAATAAGTACGAGGGATCCATCAACAATTCCTCCACCGAGTACACGATTAAATTCTTGAAATTTTGTTTCAATCCGTGCCTCTGATTTTGTTTCCACTTCTGTAAGGCGCCTTGGCTTTGTTACTTCCGTTTGAATCGCATTTGCATAATTAATGCGTCTTGATGATACAACTTGTTCCATCTCTTCAACAAGCGTATTCCATTGCCCGCATCCAGGGCACTTCCCCATATATTTTGGTGACTGATAACCACATTCTTGACATGTAAATTTCGTTTTCTTTTTAGCCATTTTATTTTTTACTTCACTTCACTTTCATATGTAAACATGTATCCTTCTTGTACAAGAAAGAGGGCTATGATTTAGCCCTCTTCGTTTGTCTATACTTATTTTACCTTTTCTGCACTGCGAATGACAAATGATTCTCCTTCAGCATCAAAGACAACTTTTTGACCTTTCTCAATTGTTCCTTTTAGAAGCTCTTCTGATAATCGATCTTCCACATGTTTTTGAATTGCTCGGCGAAGTGGACGAGCACCATACTCACGATCAAACCCTTTATCAGCAATTGCTTCAATCGCTTTGCTTGTTAACTCTAATTCAATCTCTTGTTCTTTTAATCGATTCACTAGTTGATTAACCATAAGCGTTACAATCTCTTGAATATGTTTTTTCTCAAGCATATGGAATACAATAATTTCATCAATACGGTTTAAGAATTCTGGACGAAATGCTTTTTTCAATTCATCCATTACTTTACCCTTCATATCCGAGTAATCACGGCCTTCATCTTGTACGTTAAAGCCAAGATGTTTATTGCGTTTTAGCGCTTCCGCACCAACGTTAGATGTCATGATAACAATTGTATTACGGAAATCAACTGTACGCCCTTTAGAATCTGTTAACCGTCCGTCTTCTAGTACTTGCAGTAAAATATTAAATACATCTGGATGAGCTTTTTCTACTTCATCTAATAGAACAACAGAATATGGTTTACGGCGAACCTTTTCAGTCAATTGGCCACCTTCTTCATATCCAACATATCCTGGAGGAGATCCCACTAAGCGAGAGGTAGAATGTTTCTCCATATACTCAGACATATCAATTCGAATCATCGCATCTTCATCACCGAACATAGATTCCGCTAACGCTCTTGCTAATTCTGTTTTACCTACACCAGTCGGTCCTAAGAAAATAAATGAACCAATTGGACGCTTTGGATCTTTTAAACCTGCTCGTGCACGGCGTACTGCTTTCGCTACAGCAACAACAGCTTCGTCTTGGCCAATTACTCGGTCATGTAAAATAGATTCTAGATTCAATAATTTATTTGTTTCTGTTTGTGCAAGCTTAGAAACCGGAATACGCGTCCACGTAGAAACAACATTCGCAATGTCTTCTACTGTTACTTCTGAGTTTTCTTTTCCTTGCTGCTCTTTCCACTGACGTTTTGTATCTTCTAATTTTTCACGTAAACGTTGTTCCATATCACGTAAAGAAGCTGCCTTTTCAAACTCTTGGCTCTGTACAGCTGCATCCTTTTCTTTTCTAATTTCTTCAAGCTTCACTTCAAGTTCTTTTAAATTTGGTGGTGTTGTATAAGAACGTAAGCGCACTTTTGAAGCAGCTTCATCAATCAAGTCAATTGCTTTATCAGGTAAGAAACGGTCTGTAATATAACGATCCGAAAGTTTTACAGCTGCATCAATTGCATCATCTGTAATAGAAACACGGTGATGTGCTTCATAACGATCACGTAGTCCTTTTAAAATTTGAATCGATTCTTCTAAGCTCGGTTCGTCAACGTGAATTGGTTGGAAACGTCTTTCTAATGCTGCATCTTTTTCAATGTATTTACGATACTCATCTAATGTTGTTGCTCCAATACATTGTAATTCACCACGCGCTAATGACGGTTTCAAAATATTAGATGCGTCAATCGCACCTTCTGCACCACCTGCACCAATTAATGTATGAAGTTCATCGATAAACAAGATAATATTGCCCGCTTGTCGAATTTCATCCATTACTTTCTTTAAGCGATCTTCAAATTCACCACGATACTTTGTACCAGCAACAACTGTACCCATATCTAATGTCATAACACGCTTATCCCGTAATGTTTCTGGAACTTCATTATTTACAATTTGCTGTGCTAAGCCCTCAGCAATTGCTGTTTTACCTACTCCAGGTTCTCCAATTAATACTGGGTTATTCTTAGTTCTGCGGCTCAACACTTCAATAACACGTTGAATCTCTTTACTACGGCCAATAACAGGATCTAAACGTCCTTCACGTGCAACAACTGTCAAATCTCGCGCTAAACTATCAAGTGTTGGTGTATTTGCATTGGCTGATGCACCACCTTGATGGCCTGATGTAGCTTCATTACTTCCAAGGAGCTGCAATACTTGTTGTCTTGCTTTATTTAAACTTACACCTAAATTATTTAAAACACGCGCCGCAACACCTTCTCCTTCACGGATTAATCCTAGTAAAATGTGTTCCGTTCCGACATAAGAATGACCAAGCTTACGAGCCTCATCCATCGATAACTCAATTACTTTTTTTGCACGTGGCGTATAATGAACAGTTTGAGACATCTCTGTTCCACGACCAATTAATCCCTCTACCTCTTTTTGTACCTTCTCTGGACTTAATCCAAGGGCAATTAGCGCTTTAGCTGCAATTCCTTCTCCTTCGCGTACAAGCCCAAGTAAAATATGTTCTGTCCCAATATTATTATGTCCAATGCGAATTGCCTCTTCTTGAGATAAAGCTAATACTTTTTGTGCTCGTTCTGTAAATCTTCCAAACATCATAGAAATCGCCTCCTACTTGCGCTCAATTTTGTTCAATTCGTAATCGTTCACGGATTAATGTTGCTCTTCGATAATCTCTTTCTTCGGGGCTTAAAGGACCGCCCGCATATTGCTGTAAAATTCCTGGCTGAGTTAATACCATCAACTCTGTTAAAATATTTCTTGATATATTTTTTATATAACCAAGATCAATACCTAGCCGCATATCTGACAAACAAGTAGCTGCCTCTGCCGATTGAATTAATCGACTATTAGCCAATACACCATAAGAACGATACACGCGGTCTTCAAGTTCAATACTTGAATTTTCCTTAATCAATTCTCGAGCTACTTTCTCTTGTTGTATAAGCTGATGAACGACACTCTCTAAATCTGCTATAATATCTTCTTCTGATTTTCCAAGTGTCATTTGATTAGAAACTTGAAATATATTACCTAAGGCTTCGCTACCTTCACCGTATATTCCTCTTACAACTAAACCTAATTGTTGAATTGCTTGTATAATACGATTGATCCGTTTCGTTAAAACAAGCGCTGGTAAATGTAACATCACGGAAGCGCGTAATCCTGTTCCAACATTTGTAGGGCAACTCGTAATATAGCCAAGCGATTCATCAAAAGCATATTCAACTGCTTCTTCAATCCAAGTATCCATTTTATTTGCGCTTTGCAGTGCCTCTGATAATTGCAATCCCGAGAACAAACATTGAATTCGCACATGATCTTCTTCATTAAGCATTACACTTATATGTTCGTTTTCTGATAGTAGACAAGCTCCAAATTCTGTTCCAGCAAGATTAGGACTAATTAAATGCTTTTCTACTAAAACCCTTCGCTGAAGCGGTTTTAGTTCATTCATTTTTAATAGTTCAAAATGCCCAAAGGATTTCACTTTCTGATTTACAAACTTCTTTTGAAATAAATTAGTAATCTGCTTAGCTTCTTCATCCGTTTGCATAATAGGGAAATGGTAATCTTTTAAATTACGAGCCAAACGAATGCGACTACTTAAAACAATATCAGAATCAGGGCCATCTCCCCTCATCCACGGGCTAATTGCTTCATTCATAATACGATCCAGCGACATAGAATTATTCCCCCTCTCTATGCCCACTAAGCTGATTTTCAATACTTCGAATTTGATCACGCGTTTCGGCTGCTTTTTCAAATTCTTCTTTTTGTACATATTGCTTTAACTTTAGTTTTAGTTCATCTAATTCTTTCTTTAGATGAATATTTCCTCCCATGCGCTCCGGAATTTTTCCACGATGTTGTGTATGGCCACCATGAAGCCTCTTCAACATTGGCTTTAATTGTTCCTTAAACGTCTCATAACAAGAAGCACATCCAAAGCGACCCACTTTTGCAAATTGGTTATATGTCATATTACAAGTTGGACATCGCAACACCCTTGTATCCGAAAAGCCACCTTCTTGATTTTCAAACATTGATGGTTCTCCATGTAACAATCCAGCTAATAAGTCATGAAAGGAAAAACTAGATTGTGGTGATTGAAAGAAAGACGTATAGCCATTTTGCTCTGCACATTGCTCACAAAGATGAACTTCCGTCTTTTGTCCGTTTATCACTTTTGTATAATGTAAAGCTGCTGGTCTTATATTACAAATTTGACAAGTCATCTTATATCCCCACCTTTACAACAGGAACGATCTACCTCATGATACTTTTTATACATCACTAGATTATTTTATTCACTTAATCTTGTCTGTAAAAAGTCCCACTATAAAATGAATTACCGCTAAAAACATTTCTTAACAAAAGCTGTATTTATTTATATTTCATTGTTCTTAACATTGCGCATAATATTCGAGCCCTAAGTTCATCTCGAGAGGGTAAATCCATTAATAATACAGATCGATCTAATACGCTCAGCATAAGTTTTGCTTCTCGATTTGTTACAATATCTTCTTCCACTAATCGTATAATAATACTCTCCGCATTTCCTTGCGTAATACTATGCTCAATCATATGAAGCATTTGATCAATAATGTCTATATCGTCATGCAATTTGACTTTGATAATGCGAATGTAACCTCCTCCGCCCCGTTTACTTTCCACTACAAATCCTCTTTCTAACGTAAAACGAGTATTGATTACATAATTAATTTGAGACGGAACACAATCAAATCGGTCCGCAACCTCATTTCTCTTAATCTCAATCACATTATTATTGCTTAAGTCAATAACTTGCTTTAGATATTGCTCAATGATATCAGATATATTTCTCATTTATCCGCCACCTTTATTGACTTTGACTATCTTTGACTTTAATTATATACGTATTAAAGAAATTTGCAACTCTTTTGCTTCTTCACTATCCTAGCCAAAATTTTTGCCCTTTAATCATGGAGTGCATATTTTATGAAATAGAATTTAATATAAAATAAAAAAATATACAAAAAAGACGAGTCAAAATGACTCGTCTTAATA
>NZ_JAJJBY010000029.1:0-57180 GCF_022625245.1 Bacillus sp. TL12
TTTTTCACCTTTAGATGATTATCAATATGCTTATGGTTGTACTGAAATTCAGTACAAAGATAAAAAAACAAATAAGTACGTTACTTTATAAAAAACACGAATGTTAATGTATTTTATGTTGAATCATTAGAAAGGTGGAATATAAAATGAAAATCTATACACCTGAATGGCTTTCTCTTAGTAAAGAGATAAAAATAAAACTGATCCGTTTAGCAATTTTAGAAACGAAAGAAAAGTTAAAGGCTCTTCGTTTACAAAATTTATAAAATAGCTGTAATAGGTTTTAAACAGAGGGGATTATTATTGTTCCCTTTGTTTTCATATCACAATATAAAGGGGAATATCGAATGAAAGAAATTGAAAACTACATGACACCATCTGAAGCAGCATATAAATGGCGAGTTAAAAGAGATACTTTAAAGAATAAATATAGTCCGTCTATGCTAAATGAAAAACAGCAAGAAGAGTTACAGCAAATGATTGATGAAGGATTAGTTAAGTTCTTTTTACCACCAAATGGGGTAAGAAAAGAATGGATCATTACAAGAAAAGCAATGTTCCAATGGTTTGGAGAGCCGAAAGCTTAATTTAATTAAAAGTAAGGCTTAAAAATTTAAATACAGAAAAAACGGCTACTCAGATTCGATTCTAAAAGTCGATAAAAAAGACAGCAATACAATAAGTATCAGCAAATTTAAATGAGCAGAGAAGGAAAAATGGACTGTTTAACAGTCCTACTCAAATTTTTAGGTGAAAACTAGGGGTTTCACAAGAATATATTAATTAAAATTTCACATACCGTAATTATAGTCTAAAAATATAACCACACAATAAGGGAAGTTTTTAGAATTATCGGTCTCCTCAATTAAACAGTGGTGGAGTACACATTGTATCTGTCCATGGTACCGGACTGAGCGTTCTTTGCGAGGGAGGATAAGGAATGGACAGATTCGCCTATCCCAAACGCTTGAACCTATGCAAATAGGTTTGAAGGTCTTCCAAACCTGTTTGCCTGGCTAGCGCCGAGCGAGTCCCTTCCAAGATTGGAAGGGGTTGGGGATGGTTGATTTTCTTTTATAATAGATCCTTCATTTCAGGAGGAATCGAAAATTTAGCAAATTTTGTTTTTTACTGCAGTAACGAAGTGGGGCAGTAAAAAATAAATTTTGCGATTTTTAAACTTTTTAGGGTTTTAGTTCTTTGAAGCCCGACTAGCGTCCGCAGCCATATAAGCGCGCGGTGTCAAGGGATTAAGCCAAAAAATTTTAAGAGTTGATGTTGAGTTGGGCTTTTCCAAATGGAGAAATTTGCTATGATAATTCAGCAAATTTTGGAATGCCGGAAAAGGATAAACGAAACACAACGATTTAAAATTTTTTGGCCCCTTTACACCGCGCGCTTCTGGAAATAGCGTTGTAGCGTGAAAGGTTCGGGTGTCCTACACGTTACAATGCATTTCCAGTATGGCTGCGGACGCTGGTCGGGCGGGTTTTGCTTCTTCGAAAAATCCCTCATACAGAATAAAAAGGCTATGTGTATACATAGCCTTTTTATTCTGTAATTTTTTATTAAATTATTTACGTCTACCAGTGTATTCACCACAATAATTACAACGCCCATTACTCCACAATCCATAGCGCATGATAAAAGGTATACCATCTCCACACTCAATAATTGCACCCTCATTTCCTTTCCCACAGTGCTTACAATCATTATCCTTTTTCATCGCTTCATATTCTTTTTGTTTACTTATTAAACTTTGAGTAACTTCTTCCCCGTATTTCTGTAAACTTTCTTTTTCCCATTTGTATGCCATTTTAAGTACCTCCATTATAATTTTTTAGATTTACAACGTAGTTGACACTTCTTTGTTTTTAAATGTTGATTGTCATACAAATAGAACCTCTCGAATGTAGCAATTGCACAGCTTGTTGATAGGTCATGCTTTGCCCATATGGACGAAAACCGACTTTATAGCACGCTCTCATTTCTGTTAAATTTGAAACTTGATTCACAAAAGGACGGTCACATATATTTTCATTTAACAAATTAATCATTTCTATTTCAGTACCTTGTAAAATAACAATTCCACATACTTCTATTTCCTTATCTTGCTCTTTTGGACAATAATCCGTGAATACATATTCTATATTAGCCTGTGGTCTAAATTTCATTATTGAACGCTCCTTTACTTTTTATTAGAATGGAATGGGCTTATGCCCATTCCGCTTGTTCATATTCAGGGTGATGAATTAAAATATCTTCTGATACAACTTCTATTAAGTACTCTAATTCTTCGTATGCTTTGCTTTCTTCAAATTCCTCATGTTCTATGTTGTAACGAATGCTATGCAAAGCTTTCAATAACTCGTGTCTATTCTTACAAATTGCTTCTATATTAAAATCTAATTTTTCCTTACGTAAATTAGTGGTGCTTTCGTTGTATTTCATTTCATAAGATTCATAGTTTGCGATGTGCCATTCTTGCACTAGGTCTCTAATTTTAGGATGCGACCAAGATTCATTCATATACATTTTTCCCCAACTACATAGCGTATAGATTATTTTTTCATAGGTCTTTATGCGTACTAACATCATAATGCTTGTCCTCCTTTATTTTAGAACTTGTAAAGCTCGTAAAGACTTTTCATACATTTTTAGATTGTCGGTGTACATTTCAACAAAACGGTTGTCTTTATCAGTTAGTTTTTGGAGTTCATCCCGTGTATAGGTATAACGTCTATATAAATCGGCTTGTATTGGCTCTGTATCATGAACATAGCTTCCGCCGCCTATATCATATCGATATGCAAATGAATATTCTTCTTTCTCTTCTGTCCATAACAACGTAATTTCGCTTTTTAGATAACCACGGATTTCTTCAGCAATTACCCTTTGATTCATCATTCTTAAAAACATATTGGCAAGGTCTACACTTTGAAATTGCACCATTCCTGTTTCTCCTATGCGCCCTTCCCAAACATCAATTTTTACTTTAACTTCGTTCATGTTCGATTCTCCTTTTCTAGAAAAAATTTTGGGTGAACACCGCCTGTTCGACTGGAACGTTTTATGAAAGGAGCGGCTGGTCAAGGGTCTTCGCACAAATTTTTTATGCCGCAGCAGGTCATACGAATACGAGTCTTTCGTCTTCGACTTGGGCTTTTTCAAGTTTGGTACCATGTTTTGATTTTTCTTCAGCGTTATTACATCACATGGTCCCAAACGCCGAGAAAGCATAAAGGAGACAGAAAGCTGTATGAGTTGGGATGCGAGAAATGAAAAATTTTGCCCCTTGACCAGTAGGAGCGACTGGAATATAAACTGGAAGGAGAACAGGCGCCCCCAGTTAAACTGACAAATTTAGTCTCTTATAAATAGATTGATCTCTTTCAAATATCAGAAATCCTTTAAACATACAAACTGATTTATATCAAGGTTTTTAGGAACTTGTAGGCTTCAGCCTACATCTAATTTCAATCAAAGAGTCGCTTTAGGCGACTTATCCATGGGCCTCCTTGAATAAGCAAAAAAATCCGTATTGTCCAAACATATAGTTTGTGACAATACGGATTTTCAATTTCATTCTTCCCACTGTGTCCAATAAGCATAATCATCTTCATACATTTCTTCGTATTCTTCAGGTGTATATTCTTTGTGTAAGCATTCTTCAGAACAATAGTATGCTAGTCCATCATCTATACAATAACCTTCTACCATACCTTGTCTACAAACATTACAAACTCTTTTGTTTTCTTCTTCCTCTACAGATATATCGTCAACAAAGTTATCTGGTATGACATGGATATAAAAGTCATTATATCCATCTTCATCATATCCCCACCATTGATAACGATTAGCACTTTCTAATGTTTCTATTACTAAATCGCTTTCTAAGTATCCATGCTCTTTTAAAAATGTTTTAACCGCATTTTTAGCAAACTGTATTGCATTTTGAAAGTCTAAATATACTGAAGCCATACTTCCCATACCGTCATTGTAATAATCCCATCGTGATTCTAATAAAAAGAAAGTCTTCTTAACTTTATCCCATCCTTCAGGATTATCTATTCCTTCTGAAGAAGGCTTTTTAATAACGTTATCTTCAGTAACATTCCATACGTTTAGCGTCGGTATAAACATGAAAGAAGGGTTTCTTTTGAATTTATCGAGTATATCATAAGCAATTTCTTGTGCATCTTCTGGTTTTTCAGACTGAATGTGTAATATCCCATCTAATACATAAATCACTTTATATACAGTCACGCTTGCTCCCACCCTTCAACGTTATCTACACTTGCATATTCTATCTCTAGTTCATCATCTTTTGTAACGTCCCAAATATCCGTAGAAAGTTCTAATAAAATATCAGGATTTTCTTTTTGTTTCTGAACTACTAAACATGCAATTTCTCGTGCCTGTTCAGGACTATCAGCTTGAATGTGAACCTCTCCATTTAATGAATAAAATACTTGGTATACTCTCATTTCCATCTCTCCTTTAATTTAGGTCAGGCTCCCAACTTGTCTACCTGTCACCTTTTGCGTAATGAAGAAGAAATGGAAAGCAAGGGAAAAAGCACAAATATTTTACGAAATGATGTTGAGTTGGGCTTTTGCAAGTGGAATCCTTTGCTACAATACTTTGAGCAAAGGGTGAAGCGTAGGGAAAGCATAAACGAAACACAGTAAAGCAAAATATTTTGCCCCTTGCTTGAAGTGAATGATGAATTAGCATACGGTGACAGGTAATGGATACACTTCTGAGTAAAATGGAGCATACAAATGAGCATTTGGATAATTTCACAACAAATATGGTGCATGGATTCGCTCTTTTGGATAGGTTTTTAGGAGAAATGAGCGTCATGTTATTTTTAATTCCTAGTGGCCATAGTCAGAATTAAGCTGATACAATTGTTATTATGAACTGAGTATTTATATAGAGGGGATGGAGAAATAAATGAGGGACTTACAAGAAGAACACTATGAGCAATTAAAAACAGAAAAAAAGGAAATTACTCTGTTTTTAAAAAGTGGTGTCAGAATACCAGGGCAAATTGTTGGAGTAGATCGTTTTACCGTGCTTATGATGGTTAATGGAAAACAACAACTGATTTATAAACAAGCTATATCCACAATTGCTATATAAAAAATGATTGTATGCTATAAAAGGAGAGGGAGATATTGATTTTTTTATTTCGATTTGACATAAAAGATGATGGAATGGATTTTATCTTAAACGAAAAAATAGCTGAAGATATGAGCCCTTACTATGATGAAATGCTTAGACCGCTTGCCGCTTCTTTAAGTCAAACCTTAAACGTTTATCGAGCTTTTAGTAAACACCCTACCATTCTATCTTGTCGAATTTTAGATAATAATGAACTAGAAATTATGTTGAGTAAAGGATTGGGACAGTATATAGATCCATACACTAAAAACCAAATTATTTTCGAAAATGGAAAATTAATAGCAGATATCTTAATGGAAGTTATGAACCGTCAAACTATATACCTTTAAATTATATTTTAAGATTTAATTGAGAAAGGAATAATATCATATGTATGAACATAATGAACCGTGTCCTTGTGGTAGTGGACGGAAATATAAGAAATGTTGTATTAATAAAATCGAAAATCCTGTAGATGTTTGGAAACAAAAAGCAATTCAATTATCATTAGAAATCAATAACAATAAGAATTTGGTGGATACATATTTTGCTGTGTTTAACCACGCTATGAGAAAGCAATGGATTGGAGCTTGTCATGCCCTTTCAAGTATTTTATATATTTTGCTTAAGGAACAAGGGTTTAAACCAAATTTAGAAATTGGATTTACTGAGTCTTCCAAAGTACCTTTCTCTTTTTGTCATTCATGGATTACTTTAGATGGTTTTCCTTATGATGTAGGATTATATCGTTCTCATTCGCCATTTCAACATGATATTAACCCATATCTAGAAATATCGGCTCCTATTTTTAAAGGAATTGACATAGAAAGCGGAGTAGTAACTAATATTTCCTTTGGTGTTTCATCCGATCGAGAATCTATTGATAATAATTTCAAACAAATAACAAATATGACTTTAGTGGAATACATGGAGAATTGGCCTAATCATAAAGATGGACTTTTTGGGGAAACAATAGAAATCGCAGAAAAAATTGGACTTACTTTGAAAATTGATGACCTAAAAACTAGGTATTATGAAGACAGGTTTCATAGATCTGTTGTATCTTCTTAATAATTAACAAAAAAGAGAAGGAGTCAAATTGACTCCTTTTTTCTTGAAATTTTGAATGCGTTATCTTATAAAATATGGTGACCCCTAGCATAGGATTTATTTCATTTGGGTAACGGAACCTCATATAAATCTTGCAACATTAAATTTATATTTCCTCTCCAAAACCTTTGTAAAGGTGTAGATAATCCTTGTTCCCTTAACCATCTTTTACTATATATTTGTAATAAATCAACTTTTGTTAATTTTTCTTTTTCTTCAATTGTCCAACGTAATGCTTCGAGTCCCTTCTCTTTTGTCCAGAATCCTGTAGGCGTTTTTTTTAATTCCCACTCTTTAAAACGATTTGGATACAATTCATTCAACATATGATAAGGACGACTACCCCAAAATTTTTGTAGTGGATGACTTAGCCCTTGTCCTTTTATCCATGATCCACTAAAAACATTTAACAATTCTTTTCTTGATAATTTTTCTCTTTCTTCAATTATCCAGCGTAATTCTTCCAATGCTTTGTCTTTTGTCCAATAATTTGAGGGTACTCTAAAAAACTCCCATTCTTTAAATCTATTGGGGTATAGCGCATTTAACATAGCAAATGGACTTGATTTCCAAAACTTTATACAAGGAGTTTGGAGTCGATGTTTTAACAACCATTTTTGTGAATATACATCTATTAACTCTTCACGAGACAAACGTTCCTTCTCCTCAATAGTCCATTTTAAAGCATTTAGTGCCGTTTCTTTTGTCCAGTAATTACGATAAGTCGTTTTGAATTGCCATGGTTTAAACCTATTTGGGTACAAATCATTAACCATCTTAAATGGGCTACTTTCCCAGAGATATGATACCGGTGTCCATAAATTCCGGTCAGTTAACCATTGGAAAGTAACGTTTTCCAAGATTTCCTCATCACCCCACCCCTCTTGTTGAATATATTCCGATAGAATTTGAAGGGATCGTTCTTTTGTCCAATATAGGTTAGGAGTTCTACTAAATTGATATGGTTGAAAATAATCTGGAAATAAATCATTTAAAACAGAGTATGGACTTGCTTCCCAAAATTTTTGAAAAGGTGTACCTAATCTATTTTTGTAGAACCATTTACTACTCATTATTTTAGGTAGTTCATCTTTTTGTAGATTATCTTTTTGTATAATATGAAAAATAGCTTCTATTGCATTTTGCTTCGTCCAATAATTTGAGGGTACACTCTTAAATTGCCACGGTTTAAACTTATTTGGATATAAATCATTAATCATTTGAAATGGACTACTTTGCCAATACCTCAGTAAGGGAGTACTTAACTTTTTAGTAGCAATCCATTTTACACTGAATACTTCTAATAGTTCCTCATCTTCAATCCGCTCTTCTTGTATAATACATGCAAGTTCTCGTAATGCAATTTCCTTTGTCCAATAATTTGTAGTCGCACATTTGAAATGAAACGGTTTAAATTGATTCGGGTATAAGTCATTTATCATTAAGTAAGCATTATTTTCCCATAATCGATGACATGGCGCATGTAACTTATGTTTTATGAGCCATTTATGATTGTACACTTCTTTTAATTGTTCCAATGTGAGCTGTTCTTTTTCTTCAATTGTCCAACGTAATGCTTCTAACCCTGTTTCTTTTGTCCAATAATTCAAAGGAGCCATTTTTAATTCCCATTCTTTTAAAAGCTCTGGATATGCATCATTTAACATTTTAAATGGACTGTCATTATAAATAATAGCAATTGCTCCTCCTAACTTATGTTTCTTTATAATTGATAAATCCCATTTTTCTTTTATCTGATCTTTATCCCATTTTAAGATAACTTCAATTAGATATCTTGTAACACGTTTAATCAAGTTTCTATCTATATCTTCACTCCAAGTTCCTCTTGGGAACATTCTTCTCTTCCCATCTAGAATCTGTTGATAAACCTCTTCAATTGTCAAACTCTTCACTGTATTAACCCCCTTATCTAAAATTATATCTTACTAGTGAATTCTGTATATATTATTATCTTGATTTTTGGCGTTAAAGACGAAATAATTCAATGTAAACTTTTACCCAAAAGTTTACTTTCATTTCCCTTTAAATATTGACTTTCATCTATTTTTATTGATATTCTAAAAACAGTTAAAAAAGTATACATTCAAATCATTGAAAACAGAGGGATTGAAAGACTGATGAATAAAAAGCAACATTTAATTGATGTACAACCAATTCGGAGCAAAGAACAGCTCGACGATATGAAATGGTCTCTTAAACGTCATTGTTCAGATCGTGATTACATTTTATTTCTAATTGGTATTAATACAGGGTTACGCGTAAGTGATTTACTTAAAATGGAAACGAGTGAAATTTTAAAACTGAAGCGAAAAAAACGGAAAGAATTTAAAGTGAAAGAAGGAAAGACAAAAAAGGAACGTATCATAAATATTACATCCATTTTTGAGGAAGTATTGCCCTACGCTGAAGATCTAAAAAGTACCTGGCTATTTCCTTCTAGAAAAGGGGATAAACCCATTAGTAAAATTCAAGCCTATCGACAATTACAAAAAGCCGGAGATTTTGCCGGGGTAGAATCTTTAGGTACTCATACCATGCGTAAAACATTTGGATATTGGTTTTACAAGCAAACAAAAGATATTGCTATGTTACAAGAAATATTGAATCATAGTACACCACAAATTACACTAAGATATATTGGAATTAATAAAGAAGAAAAAGATAACGTACTTGATACATTTCGTATCTAATTTAAGTTACATATAAGATAATATATTTATATTAGATGGAATGGGGAGAACAATAACTGTGAAAAATTCAGATTTTCAAAAATTCCAAAGTGCAATCAATAATTACGATAAAACATTATCAATGTCAAACGCCGTTATGCTTGCAAAATTAGATACGTACAACTCAATTAAATGGGAAAAGATCCTATCAGCTTATTCAAATCAATTTCAGAGGTTGCAGAATGCAATTAATAATTACAATAAAGCAGCATCTATCACAGGTACACTTGCCAATTTAGATATGTACAATTCAATTAAATGGGGAAAAATCTTATCAGCTTATTCAAATCAATTTCAAAATTTGCAGGGTACAATTAATAATTACAATAAAGTAATTTCAACCACAGGTACACTTGCTAATTTAAATACGTACAATTCAATTAAATGGGAAAAGATTCTACCAGCTTATTCAAATCAACTTCAGAGATTGCAAGGTGCAATCAATAATTACAGTAAACTCACGAACTCCATAAACTCACTCTCATACTCGGAGGTTTTATTAAATGCACTTCGTACAATGGAAATACCTTCATCACGTTTAGAAGAAATTTCCGCAATTGACCTTGAAGAAATTCAACCATACTTTGAATTAGAAGAGGTACAAACAGAAATTGAACATGAAGCCATAGCATTACAAGAACAAACTAACCCCAACAACATTCGTATGATTTTAGACGATTGGGCTACTAAGGTTTTTGATACTTCAGCTAAACTAAAAGAAAAAGCGCCGTTCGCTCTTCTACTTATATATGTTACGGTATACTTCTTCAGTTTAGGTGTAGAACCCGCTATACAAGATATAATCAAAGAAAATGTTCTTCATGTTTCTGAATTTACAACTAATAAGCCTGAAGAAAATGCAAAACAAGTAAAGAGTACTCTTGAAAAAGATTTTGGCATTGCTCTTTCTACTGTAAACAAGGTTCGAGTTACTAATCGAGAAACACCCGTTTTTCGTTCACAGCAACGTATTTCTGGTGTAATTGATAATATCCCTTGTAACAAACCCGTAATTATTATTGAAAAGAAACGAAATTGGTCATTCATAATGTATACAAATTCACTAGGTGAAGAATTAAATGGATGGGTTTTTACAGGGAATTTGGCAAAGTAAACAAGAATAATAAAAATTTTATACTTGATACATTCCGAATCTAATTTTCATTAGATTCTTTTTTTATTTGTAAATTTGAACAAAGATTAATCATTTTACCTATTTTTAAGATATAGATTAACATATCCGATAATATGTTAATCTATAAAATAGTAGTTTAAAAAGATCTTTTTTTATAGTTTGCCCATTTAAAATACCTCTCTGAAGGTAAATCACCATGAACCTTTGTTTTTCCAGTATCCTTATATACTTCTCGTGTTCCCCAGTTATATTGTGATGGCTGTCTAGTACCATATATGTTGTAACTTTCACTAATTTTATCCAGTTCACATAGGCAACCTTTGAAGGTAATAGCTCTATTCTGATATCTACTGTTCGAATATGGTTCGTTGTTACTCTTAAATACAGTTGGTTCTTTGCCTTCTTTCAATCTAATGCGTATCGGATTATTAATTAATGTATAATAATCCGATTCACAGGTACACCGTGTATCTATGTTATTGTAATTTGAAATTGAATGTTTCTTGCCCTCATATATATAATACGCCATTATTTAATCCCCCTTACATTCATTAATTCGTTTATTTGATTAGCATTAATATAACTATACCATTATATCATTCCTAAAATTGTCGAATACATGTCGAAAAGATAATGAATAATTTTTCTGATAATGTCTTGCAAACAAGACATAAAGACATTATAATGAGTATAAGAAAACAAAGGAGGGATCTACAACAACTAATGGACGAAATTAAAAATGGAAAATCAGAGGAAACTCTATTTTCCGTTTATACAACAAGAGAAGCTGAACAAATATGGGGACTTGCGGAAAACACTGTTAATAAGTGGTGCAACCGAGGAAAGTTCTATGAGAATGAAGCAAGAAAAAGCGGGAAAGTTTGGTTAGTAACACGTAATGGCATGAACAGACTAACCAGTAAATAGTAAACAAGAAAAAGCCCTTACCACCGCCAGATAGTCAGGACTTTTTCTCCTACATCATTAACTATAGGAAGGTGATTCGATTGGCAAATACCTTATCTAAAATTAACAATTGTAACTCCATTATAACACAGAATCAATCAAAGGAATCAGAGCATATTAGTTTCAATCAAGGTGCTTCAAAGAGCTATATATCCTTATGTGAATGGTTTGGAATTGAGGACTGTATTAATTCTCAAATTTGGTTCTTCGGAACGTTTGGTATTGCTATCATGATGCTTTTAGCTACATATTTGACCACTGGATCTCTCTATGGATTTTAAGAAAATTATACTTTTTTAATTCCAATTTATGAGGAGGACGAATATGATAGCGACGAAACCAAAACGTGGAGAATTTTATATTTATGAAAAGGACGGGCGAGCATATCAAGTTTTAGCCTATTCAAAAATGTTTGAACATGAAGAACAGGAAATCATTATTTTAAAACGAATGAAGGATAATATGAATATCACAATAAGTGCCGAGCTTTTCATTCTTTATATAGAAGCAAATAAATTTATAAAAAATAAAGTGTTAGTTAGTAATTTATAATTATTAAAATCATTGAAAAGCATTCCAAATGAATAAAGGAGGATTTTTTATGGAAAGAACAATTTCAACTATTAAACAAGGTGATTATGTACAATTTCCACATCGTAAGGATTCTTCATTAAAGTTAACTGGGTATGTAGTAAATATTTTAACAAATACAATTGTTGTTGATATTTCAGAAATGATTCTAAGTGGAAAATATAAAGATATAGATACTCGCCAAGTCGTAAAACATGGCCGATATAAAAAAGTACGTGTTCGCAAAATTCATGCTTCGTAATAAACATTATAATAAAGTTCCGACCACATGCTCCGTTTAAACATTGTGGTCGGAACTTTTAAAAGAGGGTGAAATTTTGAAGAAAAACATCGGCTTTCTAACGTTTAATCGCTCTAAAGGGAAACTATATGTATATTTAATGAAAGCATGTAGAGAAAATGGGAAAAAGAAAAATATTACTTTGTACAAATTTGGAAGGTTAGATATAGCATTGGAGAATATGTATGCTTGGCGAGATGAATTTGATACTAAGTTCCCTGAAGAATTACTGAAAATGGGATATGATTGGAATGATCTTCACAGCTGGGTACTCTCTCTGGAAACAGGATATAGCAACAAGGGAAGAAAATTAACCCTATATAATAGTTAATGACCAAAATTACAAGAAAATTGGATCAAAGGTAGAAAATCGGAAAAGGAAGAGGTGAAACAGTTTGATTAGCTTTCTAATAAGTGGATCTATTGTATTATTTCTTAGTGGTGTTTTATTCACATTTATGAAGAAAGGGATTTCTATTTTTTCTAAATTTGCACTTATTGGGTTGAAATTATATGGCATTGTATTTGTTGGAGTTCTCATCACGTATATTTTCTATTGTTTTCATTACTACTGGCAGTAAGGAGATGATTTTTTGAAATTCAATAATTATGTACTTACATATACCATCATAGCGCCAAGTGGAGAAAGATATCCATCAAAAGAAGTTACCGTATACACACACTCACTTGAACATGCGATTAAAATAATGGACAATGAAATCCAAAGGAGATTAGGGAGCGGATATCATAGTCATATCTCTTGTATACATAGTGATGAACATTCTGATTATCAACTTGCATTATTTTAACCAAAATACTTTTTAGGTCGTTAGCAAAACCTAAAGTGGAATGAGTGATGGAATATCGTTATCTGTATCCCTTTCATAGCAACACCTCTCTGGTAAGGGGATTCCCTTTACAAAAACTATATGCCTTGGTTGCTGAAGATATATACATTTAGCCAAGTCAATGGCATCGCAATGAATTTGCTATTATTTTTTATACATAGGAAAGGGCAAGTATCACGTGGGCTGAACTACATGATACTTGCCCTTTGTTTGGGTACTACTTTTTACTCTGCATAACCGAAGCTACATTGATTGATCTTCCCCATTATATAACAAGCTACGACATTCCAAAAGAGAATTCCCTAAATTTCGTTTTTTTTAGATAAACTTATATTATAGTACGTGAAATTTTAATTTGTTATGTAGAACAAACTAACAAAAGAATAATGAAAGAATTTTCAAAAAATGGTAAAATCAAATTACTAATTTAAATATGATTTCAAAGGGGGATTAGTTTGACCTTTATACGTGACTTAGTTCGACCTATTCTATTTTTAGTTACTTTTGTTTTACTTTTTATACTTCTTGTATTAGCAGATAAACTATCAGGATTAGGAATTTCTAATAATAATAATGCCATTGAGTCTCTCTATTTATTTTCAATTGTATTAACAGGAATTTTCATATTCCCTACAATCAGAAAAGACTTCCAAAATCACTTCATCCTTAATAAAAATAAACTATATGTAACCATAGGACTCCCTATTCTAATTGGAATACTCATGCAATTTATAATAAATTTCATCCGCTTTATCCCTATCTTTCTAGGCCATGATATGATTGGTATAGGATCTGGTCAAATAACATATACATCGGATTTAACTAAAACAGGATTTTTATTCTTAGTTTCTGTAATAGGGCCGTTTAATGAAGAAATTATATTTAGATATTCCCTTTATGCAGGAATATTTTTAGCACTTGCTGATTTTAAAACAAAGTTTTCATGGTTAGAAAAAGTGTACAATGAATTATTTATACATAAAAGTCCCAAATATATATGGGGATGGATATTAGTAACCAACGTAGGATTTGCACTATTACATGGACCTGACATATCAACCTTCTATTTATACTTCATTCCAGGTGTAATTGATGCTTTATTTTTTCTAAGATTTGGATTCCTATCAGCTTGGTTAGCTCATGGAGCTTTTAATTTATGCTCATTTGCTGTCCTAAATATCTTATCCATTATGTTCTTAAACTAAGAATATATAATATTAATTAAGCTCATATATGATAAAACTCGACAGCTAATGAAATTGCACATATGAAACAGCTAAAAAATAATTATTAAATTGTAAAACAATAAAAAGCTGAATCCCTTCTCTCACAAGGGATTCAGCTTTTCTATTTTACTAGCATACCCGTTACAACAAGTTGCAATTATGCTTCATGTATATTCGCAACTTGTAGCTATTAATATGTATGCTATATTCCATGAAATAATTACAAATTCCATTCACTTTTATTAATAATATATGCCTTACTTGTTTTATTATTCTATATTTTTGAGTTTAAAAAATGAAATTTATGGACAAGTTATTACTAATAAATTAAGAGAAAGAAGGTGGCTCCAATGCCTTGGTTTAAAAAACCTCGTTCTAAATTAGGGAAATTTATAGATGATCATGATCTCAAACAAATTGAAGTAGCTAAAGTAAGTGGGGTGAAAGAAGCTACTCTTAGTCGCGTTTGTAATATAAGTAGTGTTTCTCCTACCGCTAAAAACGCTAGTAAGATACTTAGGGCTCTTCGTAAATTAACAGGAAAAAATGTTGATTACACTGATTTTTGGACTTAGAGAAGTTACACAATTGTTTATACGACATCCTGTAGTAGGTATGTTTGCATATATACGCCATATTTCATAGCATAATTCATTAATTGCTTCTCCCTACAGTCGGATATCGTACAAAAGATGATGATTGGCGTTAGATGTTGTTGCTTCTGATAAATGTTAGTTAAATATGCATAATACTGTATTTTCTTCTCATTCACTCTCATGTGCTGAAGCCGATCTATTTCTACAAAGTGGGGGACATTGTCTTTAGTGAAAAACGCATCTGGAACGATTGTTTTTTCTTCGCCTTGATGCCTTAAAGTAATAATTTGCTCTGTTTTCCAATCGGGGAAATCTAACCACATCCATGCTTCATTACGTAATAAGATATGTTCCAGTTGATGTTTCTTTTTTCGTTCTTTTGCATCTATTCCTAGAAGAGCAAGCCCTTTCTTATTTAGATAATACACATACTCTCGGTTGTGCGAAGTCACATGACAATACGGTCTTAAATCCTTCAGGATACGATTTGCATTTCTGATACTACCGAGACAATGAATGGCTTGGAGTTGCCTTCTAGAAGCAAATTCTAACTTACTTAAACTCGATAAAATCTCGATTTGTCTCGCTTTTTGTTTCAGTTTTTGGTGTTTCAGTTTTCTTCACCACCTTATACTGTTTTAATACATTCCACATTTCCTTGTTAGACAAATAAGGCACTTGGATTTCTTCTACACGATCTGTTTTGAATAAGGCTCTTCCAGCAATCGAGGGAAGAGTTTCTAGTCCTCCTTCATCTATTGCTACTTGCGAAGCAACCACTGTCGGCAAGCGAAATCCAACTTTCGCATCACTATTTTGTTTAATCTGTCTTGGTAAGGTATCAGAAGTCGGATATTGGGTGCAAAAAATCAGTCGAAACCCTAATGCTCCGCCAATCCTCGCTATTTCTGATAACATTTCTTGACACATATACAATATATCTTTCTTCTGTTTTGGTAATCCCTGTGTTGGGCATAAGTTTGCGGATTCATCTACAATTATGAAATTACGATCCTTGATTGGCGTATCTACAATGTTGGTAAAATAAGAGTCTTTCATGCGTACGACCTGTTCTACCATCTTTTCACGGATACGATTCAACATATCGAATGCTTGCCTAGGATTCTCCGCTACTTCTTCCACTTGTGATAGGTCTTTGTAAGGACTAAATTCTAAGCCTTCCTTTAGATCAATGACATACAATTTCACGTGATCTGGCTGCTGTAAGATTAAACTCGTCATGATATTTTTTAAAAATACAGTCTTACCAAAGCGAGTCATACCACTAACACACATATGTGGTGTTTTTTCAAAGTCATGATACATCATTCTGTCTAACGCTCTTCCCATGACAACTCTCCACGTTTTCTCTTGTAACAATTCTTTGGACCAATGCCATTCTTCAGGGATCCGTTGTTCAAAAACCCGTATGAACAATTCCCGTTGCTGAAACGAGATTATCACAGGCTTATAGAGTCCCTCTTCTAATACTTGCGCTAACTTCTGTATTAACTGACTGGGAACTCCCAACGGAAGCCGATAGACATATGTGGTACTCATACCATCCTCCGTCTGTTTGAGGAACACGGGGTACTGGGTTTCTCCTTTATGCTGTACACACACTTTCGTAATTTCAAAAAATGCTTTGATTTTCTTCTTATCACTCATTTCTTTCCCCTTATAAAAATACGCTACTGTTAAAAAAGTAACTGGAATCACCAAAAGCGAAAACATAAACTCCTTACCTCCTTAGAGGTAGTTGGGGCTATCAGGAATATCATAAAAAAGTTGTTCAAATACACTACGACCGTTCCCATCAACTACCCGATAGAATACTAGCGTAGAAACACATCGAGCATATCACATAGTACGTACCAAACTGTACCAATTAGCAGGCATTTAAGACCCGCACGTAGCACCCAATCAGGAAGGTGAAGCCCTTTTCTTTTTAACAATTTAATTCCTATAACCGTTGCCCCTGTCACGCCATATACAATACCCAATTCTCCAATAATGGTCATATTATCTCCATCCTTTCGGCTGAATAGATAAATTACCTTGAGAATCCTTAAACAACTGGTAATCTTCTAATAACTCATTCCACGATACAGGCTGTTCACTTCCGTACAGATCACCTTCAATTTTCTCACTCAAATAATAGTACCCTCGGTATTGTCGGTCTAAGTACACCTCATGACGTAGCATATGTTCTTGTATCGCACTTACATCTTCTTCTTTCCGTGCACTTTTGTACATTTGTTGCAATGTACGAGAAGAATAGAGATACGGTGTGCTGTACAACATTTGATATTGTCCCATATATCCTCACCATCCATATAAGATTCTAGATACATTAAATAGATATGATGATACTATGTAATTTCGAATTTGTACCCGAAAAAAGAACAAGAATATTATTTTGTGTGGCCTGACACTTTTATAGTTAAATGTTAAATTCTCTTCACATGATTAGTAGATATTGGTATATTTAAAACAAATGAATAGGTAAAAAAGATTAGTACTATTTTTTTACTTTTTAGGGGGTGAAAATATTGCCAACAAGAGTACCAATAAAAGCAGAACTTTTAGAATGGGCCTACAATCGTTCAACAAAAAAAGAAAAACTACATAATAAGTTTAAAAAGTTAGATGAATGGCTTAAAGGAACTCTTCAACCTACATTAAAACAATTGGAGGATTTCGCCAATGCGACCTCAACTCCTTTAGGATACCTTTTTCTTCAACAGCCACCAGTTGAGGAGTTGCCTATTCCACATTATCGCACACTTGAAGAGGGGGAACGGAAGGAATCTAGTCCTGATTTGATTGAAACATTACACATGATGCAAAGACGGCAAGATTTCATGAAAGATTACTATGAACAATATGTAGGAGAGCCTTTACCCTTTGTAGGTTCCTATAAGGATAGCTCAGTCAATGAATTAGTAGACAATATAAGACAGCTACTTGATTTAGATTCTGGGTGGGCTAGTCGACTAAGAACCTTCCAAGATGCTTTAAACCACCTCATTGATAGATGTGAAAAAAATCGTATTATGGTCATGGTGAACGGTATAGTGGGTAGCAATACTCATAGACCATTAAATGTTGGTGAGTTTAGAGGTTTTGTTTTAGTAGATGATATGGCTCCACTAATTTTTATAAATGGAGCAGATGCCAAGTCAGCTCAAATATTTACTTTAATTCATGAAATTGCACATATTTTTATTGGTTCGAGTGCAGTTGTAGAGGCATCACCGTTAAATAAAGTTAATGCGGATATTGAAAAATTATGTAACTCTGTAGCTGCAGAACTTTTATGCCCTAGGGATCTCTTTGAGCAAAAATGGCATACACACTATGGTGATGGAGCAGTGTATGAATCATTGGGGAAAATATTTAAAGTAAGCCCTGTGGTAGTAGGTAGAAGGGCATTGGAATTAGAGTACATAACCAAATCGGAATTTTTTGATTTTTATAACAAGTATATTGAAGAAATTCAAATAGAGCGGAGTTCATCATCAGGTGGAAATTTCTACAATACTACTAGGATTCGATTAGGGAACTTATTCTCTAGAGTCGTAATATATCAGGCGAAATCTGGTAATATACAGTACACAGATGCTTATAGACTAACAGGTCTTAAAATGTCTAGTTTTCAAAAGTACTTAAGCTTTATCGAGGGAAGGAGAGTTTAATTTGTACGTTCTAGATGCAAATGTATTTATTGGTGCATATAGGGGATATTATGCTTTTGATATTGTACCAAGTTTTTGGAATACCTTAGTTAGTTTAGCTGATAATTCTAAGATTTGTAGCATAGATAAAATACAACAAGAAATTATTACCCCAAATGATGCTGATCCAGATGAATTACAAGAATGGACTTCAGAGAACTTTAGAGACTATTTCGAAAGAACTGATGCATTAGATGTTCTACAAAATTATGCACAAATACAACAATGGGCTATTAATGATCCTCAATACACCCAAGCTGCGAAAGATGAATTTGCGCGCAATGCGGATGCATGGCTTATAGCTTACGCAAAGGCGAAAGGATATACATTAGTGACTCATGAGGTCTATAATCCCGAGTCGAAAAAACGAATTTTAATCCCTGTAGTATGTAGAAATTTCCAAGTAAAATGTATAAATACTTTTGAAATGCTAAAAGATTTACAAGTGCAATTTTAATTTTTGGACAAACAAAAAACCATCCTTTCTTCCAGCCGTCCAAAGCAAAAGAAAAAGGATGGTTTTCATAAAAGATCATCATCGATGGTCACCATCTAACAATAACAGTCATCTGTAGATAAACATATGTTAGCAGTATGCAGCTATATTATAACATGTACGAGTGTTTTGGTTATTTTGTTACTACTTTAATAATCACTACGCTTTTTTTGCATTGAAAACAATTAATCCGATAATTAATAGAATTATTAAACCCGATCCACTCCCAAAAGGCTGAAATAGACTAGCAATATATGCGGTTGTTGGTTTAATAATAAGATTGCTTACTAACCAACATGTACTAACAATTCCAAAGCCATAAGCTAATAGTTGTGCAATCGCGTTATCCTCTTCCTTATATCGCATCCAGAAGTAAATTGTAGCAATTATCATACCGCCCACAGCAATTATTTTTATTGTCCCTGGTATATAGGGATGAAACATTTGCGGTTCCCAACCAAATAGAAATTCAGTAATTCCTTGTATCCAATCTGGAACTGGATTCTTGTCCATATAATCAGCTAATTCCAACAACACATAGGGAATTGCTACTACAGCACATACACCAAATAAAACAAGAAACATTAACAGCCATCCACCCAAATATTCTTCACCTCCTCATAAACTTATATGATAGTAAATACTCTTCACAAACAAAAAATTCCTTTTTTCTACAAAAAAGGAATTTTAAATTTATTATCATGATTGTTTGTTATTAAATCGAATTTCTCTTCCCTCTTTTAAAATCGAACGCTTATTATTTGAGATTGGTTTTGCTTCTGGAAGCATTTCTCCTGTAGATAGATTAATCCAATTAGAACTACTATTAATCCGCCATTCTTTATTTTCCTATATCCATTCAATACGAAAAAACAATGAATTCAAATACTTTTTTAGCAAATGATGGATATGATGAATATGCATATTTACATACAGAAATAGGAATTTTGGTTGTTATACTAGCCATATAGATACTCATTAAAATTAAACTAATAGTTTTTCTATTATTCATCCTAAAAAAATTACACTAAATTAAGTAATTGGTTGTCAATTATCAAATTGCCTTAATTTTCATGGACTTCGAAACCGGAGGTGTTATTTAAATTTTAATGTATGCCTATATTTTTTTGCGAATTATTTTTCTCAATATTATAAAAATTATTTATATACTATAATAAAGAGACCTGGTTATTAAGATTGTTCAAAAAGGAGCGTTTAAATGAAATTAGTACAAACGAATTCTAAAAACCAACTTTTCAACCAATTAGACATTTGGTATTCATTAATCCGCAAACAACATGTAAAAGAAGCTACCGAATACTATCATTCCATTGATAGTTCCATTTTTAAAGAGGACAAAACATTATATACTCTATATCTATTATTTCATTTTAGATATACAATTTTATTAGAAGAATATGAACATGATTTAGAGCTACAAACATCTGATTTCTCTAATGACCATAAACTCAGTTATTATTATAATTTTTTTAAATTTATACATAGAATGAACACTGGGGATTATCAACAAGCGCAATGCTATTTTGATACTGCAAAAAAAATGCTACCATTTATAGAAGATGAATGTGAAGTGGCAGAATTCAACTATCGCTCTTCTCTTTATTATTACTACTTAGATGATCCAATTTTATCAATCTATCACGTCAATAATTGTATTAGTTATTTTTCTCAATCGACAGACTACACAATAAAGGTAGCTGCATGCGAAAACACGTTAGGAATGTCCTATACAACATTAGAAAAGTGGCAATTAGCTGAAAAGTTTTTACTTTCATCTATTGATACATTCCAAATATGCAATGAGCAACAGTTGGTTTTAAAAGTAAAATACAATTTGGGATTACTCTATTCTGAGCAAAACCGTCCCGACTCGGCAATAGAGTACTTCTTAAATTCTTTTGAAAATGAAAAAGACTACAAAACAATGTATTTATTAGCCCGTGAATACTATAAAACAAATAGTAATTCACAAGCATTAAAGTATTTACAGAAAGGTATGCAATATGCTAATGAAGAATATAAACATCATTACAATATTTTAATTGCTTTCATTGAGAATATACCTGTAGAAAAATTGGAAATCATTATAACCAAAGCTATAGAATATCTAGAACAACATAAATTATGGAGAGAAATTCAATTATATAGTGAAGAGCTAGCAATCCGTTATCTCAATGAAAATAATCCAGAAAAGTCTAACGAATTCTTTTATAAAAGTTATGCAATCAAAAAAATGTTTACCTAACTGGGGGAATTAAAATGAAAAAAGCGAAAATTATCATTCTTACAATAATGAGTATTGGAGTATTTTCATTAGGATTATCTAACCTCAATTTCAAAGAAATTGGAATTGAGCAAAAATCAAATACCGTTCTTGTCCAATACAGTCACGGTAAAGGAATTTAAGACAATCAAAAAAACGGTATTTTCCATACCGTTTTTTTTTGACTTAAAATCGAATTTCTCTCCCCTCTTTTAAAATCGTGCGCTTATTATTTGAAATTGGTTTTGCTTCTGGAAGCATTTCTCCTGTAGATAAATTAATCCAGTTTGAACTACTGTTAATTCGCCACTCTTTATTCTCTTGTATCCATTCAATCCAAAATTCAATATCTACTGTTTGCCCGTATACATCAGCAGGATTATTGTATTTCACATAAGTTGTTATCGTTTGATTGGGCTGATCAATTTGACTATATTTATCTAATACTTGAAATGTTTGAATCCCACCTTCTTGCGTTGCATCCCTCCAATCTGCAAGATAAGGGTATTTTGGTACTAGCTCTTCTTGAACTCGTTTGGATAAAAAGCTCTGTTGTACCCCTTTTACAACCTCATCAGTAATTTTGATATCTTTCTTAAATAAATACTTATCTAAGTATTCCTTTGTACGTTGCTCCACTAATTGCACATCTTGAGATGAAAGTTTCTTCTTAGTCCCTTCCTTTTTTTGCTCTTGCTGTATATCTTGTTTTGCAACTTTCTGTGCATCAGGAGAATCACCGCTTTTTGTAACGATGACTCCCACCATAATGCCCACTACAACGAGTAACACACCTATGACACTATACAACATTTTCACATTTTTCATGCTATCCATCCTCTCCTTTTATCGTTCAAATCCCCTACTTTTCATTTTCTGTTTTCTCATTTCTTGTTGATGTTCATATTCTCGTTGTTTTGCTTCCTGACGCATTTTTTGTCGTGTGCGTTCTAATATATTAGACACTTCAAGCAAACCATCTAAACGATGTTCTTTATCACGCAAATCACCTAATTCTTGCTTCAGTTCTCGTAATTGTTCTTGTCTATCTTCCCAATTTTCTTTTGATACCTGATGTTTTTCTTGCAATATTTCTTTTGCCTTTTCAATCTTTTCTTGTGCAACATTATACTGTTCGATTAATTCTTGATCTCTCATCACAACACGCTTAAATACATTTCCTTTTGTTTCTAAATTTCTCTTTGTTTCTTCAGCTTTTTCCAATACTGTTTCTGCATGTTGGACTTTTTCAAGCCTTCTTACTACTGAAGATACCTTTGAAATATTTTGTTGTATATTTAACTTTTTCTTAATAACGGTATCTTGTATTTCTTGCAAACGAATTTGTCGTTTCATAAAGTCATATACTGTACCGCATTCTTCATTCCATTCTTTCATATGAACAAATACCTTACGCTCTTCCATACTTAATAAGTGGCTATGAATATAGATATCTTTCAACTCTGTATATGTTTCTCCTACATAGCGAATTGCTTGTTCTTCTAATACCTTTTTTGCCTGTTGGAAAAGTGGTAACTGTACATTCACTATCCGCTCTTTTCTCAGTGCCTCTTTTTCCAATTTTTCAACATTCCATTTCATTTGTTGAAGACTATAAGACATACGATTTACATCGATGCCTTTTTCACTTAACCAATTTTTCAATTCCTCTAATTGATATTGATCTGAACGTGTTTTTCTCCACTTCGAAGATAACTCATTATAAGTTCCAGCTCGTTCAATCGCCAGTTCATATGCCATTTTTTGCGTTCTTGCCTGATTTAAAAATTGTCTAATCGGTGTTTCGGCTAATTGCTCTTGCAACTGATCGATTGCCACAGAAATATTGTGATACGTTGTTTCTTTTCTTAGCACTTTTTTCGCTTCTTGCAACACGTTTTCTTCTTGCTGTTGTATCGCTATTTTTGTGACATATGCCATACTTTCTTCTTCTGTTAGTTCTCTTCCTATATCATGCTTCCAGCTAAACCACTTACTCATTACAGAACTACTCTCTGTAGCCCCTAAAGATTGAATATAAGTTTGAGTTTGTGGGTATTTTTCAATTTCTTGTTTACAACGTTCTAACAAAATCACACGTGCTTTCGCTAATACTTTTGCTTGCTCAATAATCTGTTCAACACGTTCTGAACGATTTTGTTTTTGTTCAGACATTTTCCACTTATGCAATTGCTTTCTACGCATATCAATGGAATCAATCGTTAGGTCTTTTCTTGTAATGATTTGAGCTTGAGCCAAGATTTCATTTTCTTTGACTCGTTGAACAATCATACCCATTGAAAGCGTTGGTTGTTGCTTCATTTCTTCCACAATTTGAAGTGAAATTTTCGAATGTTTATCTTCACTCCATTCACGGAGATACACACCATATCCTTGGCGAGTTAGATACGACATCGCTTGCACTTCATACCAACTAATTGCTTGATTTGTATCTTCTCTTTGCTCTTGAAGAGAATTCATTTGTGACACATATCGTTCTTCTAAAATGCGTCCATCATTCTTCTGTTTTGTTAAACTCTTTTCCCATCTATCTAACAACATTTGATGTGATTGTAGACGATCATACGTGACAGATTGTTTGATATGTTTTTCTACTTTTTCCATTACCATATCACGTTCTACCGCTTCTACAAGTGAAACCATATCATCTGTTTGAATTTCTTTCATTTTTTCAAACATTCGAACGGAAACTTCTCCTTGTAATTCCACTGGTTGTTCTTGTATATAAACGTGTAATCTTTTCTCTTCTAACTGTCTATATGCTGATTTTTCAATTTGTTCTTTTAGCCATGTATAAGACTGTACTTTATCTTTTGATTTAGGATCTTGTAAACGTTCATTTTGTTTATTTAGGAGAATAATCTTTTTATCAAGTGCATGATATCCTTTTACCGATATTTCTATGTTCTTAATAGAATCAGTTTCATTTTGTTGACGTTCTTTGAGTAAAGATTGACGCTTTTCTTGTAATGAAATTAAACGTTGATTATATGCTTGAACACGACGATTATACTCACCTGTTTTTGTACGAATTCCTTGTTTCTCTAGTTGATGCTCTTTATAACCTACATGTTTTGTGGGTAACAATTCAATTCCTTGTTCTTCATACGAACGATGATCAATTCTCTCTTCCACATTTGCTTTTTCTAAAGATTGATTGGCATACTTCGCCCATGACTCTCTCCATGCAATTAAATTCTCTTTCTTATCCCAATCTCTATTTTTCTTTTTTACAAATCCATCCTGAGAAATCTCACGAGTTGTCAGTAAAATATGTGCATGTGGATTATTTTTATCATCACGATGAATGGCAACATCTGCAATCATTCCTTGTTGAACAAATGTATCATGTACAAACGACAATACGAGTTCTCTTTGTTCTTCTTCTGATAATTCCTTCGGAATCGCTACAACCACTTCTCTTGCTAAACGACTGTTACCTCTTTTTTCAAAACGCTCAACTTCATTCCATAAATCTTGACGATTAAAAACCCATGATGGTGCTTGAGAAGGTGCAAGGATATGGGTTTCTGGTTGAACACTTCGAGAGTAATATTTTGTTTCTTTCGTACGTTCACAATATAAAGACTCACCACTACGATATGCAGCACTCGCTACAACGTTTTGACCTTTTTTTCTTGAAACTGTTTTTACTTTCAAATGATAAATCGCCATATCCTTATTCACCTCCTCAAATTCGATATATCCACTACATATGCCCCGCAGGGAACATCCGAAGTCTTTCGGATGTTAAAACGTACAAACTGAAAGTTTGTGTAAGTGCGCACTGTAACGAGATTACAGTGAATATTTTACCATCTTTTCTTCTTTCTTTCTATAATTTTCTGAATTATTTTTATTGATTTTATTATCCACACAAATTATAATTGATATACATAGTTTTCTAACTATTTGAATTCAGGTGATAGAAGATGAATCATGAAACAGAACTAAAGAAAATCGAAAAAGAACTAGAGTACTTAAAAATTACAAAGAGAGAATTACAATTCCAAGATAGACAGCATGATAGAAAAAAACGAACGAAACGACTAATAGAAACTGGTGCATTATGCGAAAAATATTTCGATATGTATCACATGACCGTTGAAGATCGAGAAGAAGTTTTTAAAATTTTTTCTAACTACATTAAAGCAAATACACCTAGTCGTTTTCGAAAAAAAGAAAATCCTAGTATATAAACAAAATATCTTATATGGTGGTGAATGATATGAGTAATAAAACCGAGGAGAAATTAAAAGCACTTTTAGAAAAAGAAGAACAACTCAAGAAAGCAAAACAAGAATTAAAAAGAAAAATGAAAATTGAGGAAAAGAAAAAAAGAGAAAAGTTGTGTAAGGATACTGGTGAACTAACAGAAAAATATTTCAATATTGAGCATCTATCTATCGAGGATCGAGAAGCATTATTTGAATCTATTTCTGTACGTGTGAATGAAAAAATTGAAAACACATTTCCAAATGAACAAAAAACAAATGAGCATTTATCTTTAGATGAAAACAACCAAACTATAAATCATTCTTCTCCAGTTGCATTATAATCGTTTCACTCATCTTATTTTCGAAAGACGCTATATTCATGAAAACTACAACTTATGTTTTATTGAATCTGTTTGAGAGTAACTACTCTTGATAACTTATCATAATTCATAATCGGCTATTGATTCATATAAGTAAAAATCCCTGTACCTAGAAATAAAATTCTAGATACAGGGATTTTTTATTAAGAATTGCTTGAAACTAAAATATATTATTTTTTTGCGATTTTTCCTGTTTCTTTTGTTCAGTATTCCATTTATATGTGATGGCTTGGATTGCTTTTAAATCCAATTTTTCCGCAGGAATAATATCCATAATCGAACCCTTAAACAAACAATGTGTCTTTTCCTCAGATTGCACATAAATTGTATATTCATCTCGACCATCTACGATGCCTTTCACCACTTTTCCACCTTGTAAAACAAACGTACAAGGCATTTCTTTATGATCTAAGTATTGCAGTAAAAAATCTAATTTATAGTACATAACCATTCTCCTTTTCAAAAAAAGTTTTTCGCATTTTTCTTTACTTCTTCATATGTTTCTAGATTATTGTTTTCTGTTGAATGTTCTTCTTTTATCATCTTTTGAGCTTCTTGTTCTATTGTTTGAATTTGCTGGTTCGAAGCTTCTGTACTCATTTCTTTTAATACTGTTTTTTCATCTATTCTTTCCTGATCTGTATCAACAAAGCTACTTGATGAACGAGTATTAACTCTCTTCGCAACGGCATTAATAAATGATTCATCTTGTAGTAATAAAACTTGTTGCAGTTTTGTTTGATTATCGAAACTTCCTAAATCACCTGTTCCAATTAAACGAATGATAAAGCTAACCAATGTATTCAATGAGTGTGAGATATTATCTTGGTTACTATGCCACTCTTTAAAACTTGGATCATCTGTCATCTTTTTAAATTTCCAATTATATTGTTCTTGTTTCATTTCAACTCACCTTTTTACATATATGACGTATTTTTCTACTTTGATATTTGTTTTTTTAATCAATGATTTTTCTCAAAACATTCATACCTTTTGGATTTAATTCTATTGCATATTTTTCTGGAACATATAATAACATCATACCCGTTCTTTTACACAACCTTAATAATTCATCATATAATTCTTCTTTCAACGAAATACTACCACCTCCGTACACAGCTAATACCTCAGCCTGACCGCCTGTAGCATTCGTGAATTTATCTTCTATATCTTCTTGAATTAATTCCGCTTGTTCGAATCTTGTATTGTATATAAATTCGGATGCATCCTCATAGTATTTATCATTTTTATTTAAAAGAATTTCAGTAAATTGCTGTCTCTTAAAATTAGTTGTTCTTTCTTTATTTAACAAGGCACACGCTTCTTCAATTGCATGACCAATTCCTCTTCTTTCACCAGAACAACTGTCTAAGACTGGACTTAAACCATCGGTAAAAATATACTCACTTGTTCCTTCACCAATATCCGTATGTAGAATTTTTTTATCTTTAAAAAAGTCTCCTGTAATCTCTTTATTATCTAAACGATCTTTGTATAGTTCCTGAAACTCTTTGAACATTTCATCTGGAGCTTCTGTAATCGCATATAACGCTGCTAATGCTTCCTTTGTAACTCGTACTTTAGAGCATTCAACTTGTACTGTGATAGGTCTGTCACCGACATAGATGATTACCACATGTTTATTCTCTGTAAATCTGTTTACAAGGAATTGAGCTGTCTTAGGGGTATGTTGACTTGCAGGAATAGCAGTTATTAAATCTATATCTATATTCAATACATCAGGAATCGCTTTTGTCTCTTTATATACTTTTTGAATCATTTTTGCTCCAATAACACTTAATGTATTAATAATTGGAAGATCTTCTTCATGTTTATTGGCAATCTTAATATTCATCGCTTTCATTTTTTCAGAGTTTTGCATGGCACGTTTCCCGATTAAAAAACTTCCATTCCTTTTAATTGCACTACTAGATACATGAACATATAAATTTTCCAATAAATTTAGTACATTCTTATTTTCATCAGATTCATAGGCATCCATTCCCCCATGAACACGTTGAAAGACATTCGGTACAGTTACGTATTCATCATTAATAAAAATTTTTAAATTACTATTTCCGAGATCAGCTTCCACATTCACTTTAATTTTTTCTACCACACTAAGATTTTCATTCGTCATTTCAGTTCCTCCTACCATTTTTATTCTAAATAACAACTATAAAAAATAAAATTTATTTCTTTTTTCTTATATCCTTATTATACTTCAATTTTATTCCGTTTTCAATACAAATAGAATAAAATTTATTCTATTTGTATTTTATTTTTATGTAAAACAGAAATAAATTTTATCCGAGGTTCTATTTTTATTTTTGTTTTCCATGAAATGAGTATAAATTTTATTCCGTATTTGCACGTTTCATTCCGTGCAAGTTTTTTGAATGTAGGGAGTGTGTAGATGCAAAATTTCATGAAGGTTGTTTCTATTGCATGACCGTTTTTTGTCTCCATATAAATTGTAGTCATTCCCCGTATTAATCGAACAAAAAATAAGGAACCCTCCATCATACTTGGAGAATTCCTTATTTTTAAAACCTATTATTCTCACTATCAAACAATAGTAGCGTACACATGGTATCTGTCCATGATACCGGACTGAGCATTCTTTGCGAGGGAGGATAAGGAATGGACAGATTCGTCTATCCCAAACGCTAGAACCTATTGCAAATAGGTTGAAAGATCTTCCCAACCTGTTTGCCTGGCAAGCGCCGAGCGAGTCCCTTCCAAGACTGGAAGGGATTGGGGTTAGTTGATTTACTTCCAGAATTGCCACCATCGTTTCTTTTTTTTCTTCTGTTGTTTTGTTTCTAATACTTCTCGCAATGTTTGCAGCAACAATTCATCTCGTTTTTTTATACTTTCATCGACATATTTTCGTAATGCTTCCATTTCTTCCTTGATCTTTGCTATCTCATTTGCTGTGTCAATTGGTGAAGAGGCGTTCTCAGGTTGCTTAACTTGTTTACATTGTTTGTTTTGTTTGTCCACGTTGTCCATTGTGTCCTCACTATTGTTTGAAATGTTTACAACGTTGTTGTGGACGTTTAAAACGTTTAAAACACATTCGGAAATCGTCCCAAAACCTTGTGCATGTAACTTCATCATCTGTTTAAATAGCTCTACATCACAGGTTGAATATAATATTCGGCCATTCTTCTTGCTAAAACTGTGTCCAAGGCGTCTGAATTGTACTGTATACGTCCGCAAAGTACTTGGGGGTATGTTTAGTTTGTGTGCAACGTCCGAACTGTTTAATGGACGTTGTAATGAAATTACTTGACTCATACAATCAACTCCTAATTAAAGTTTTAGAGATTAAGTCAGTTGCTGTAGCAATTCTGAGGGATTTATGAAAACCCTTGTGCTTCGCTAAAACTAGTCGAATTTCCCTAAAAGTTTTAATTCTATTTACGAGGTTTGTCAAAGTTCCCTATAAAATTTTAAATGTATGAAGAAAGATAGTTTTTATTAATTTTCCATTTGTTTATGTATAGATTCATCTATTAAGTAATAATTTCAATTACTATATAAAATTTTCAATAATAATATAAAAGATACAAATACTATATAGATAAAAAGAAAACTTTGGAAACTCTTGTGGCTCTAGGGCTAGATAAATTGTCTGAAAAATTGAATCGGAATACCAACTTATCCATAACTACAACTACGAACTATTCAGATTTACACAAGCTTTATAACAATATACTAAGGTTTACACAATTTAATTAATAAATTACTAACAATTCCACAAGTATTTAGACGTAATTTAGTATTTGGAAGTATTAAAAAACAGTAGGGGAAGAAAAATCAAACCTACTGTTTTTTGAATTATAGGGTAATAGAAAGATTATCTACTTTATTTCAACATAACAAATAGCCCTGTCCTTAGTAATTTTTTTGAACAAGGCTCATAATCTATTCATTTTTAAAATTTAAGTAAGTCGGAATGCATCAGGTACATCAATATCATGAGAAATGAGTTCCAGTACAAGTGCATGACGTGTATCATCGTCTAAATATCGTTCCGCCCATGGAATAAACGATTCACGCAGTTTCGCTCGTATCATGCCACCGATTGATTTTATCTTTTCTCCAAGTGCTAAGAAACTTTCACATTGATCCATTGCATAACTCATGGTATAAGTCATAAAATCATCACGAAGTTGTTTGTTTTTAATATATGTAGCGATTCGTGATACTTCTCCTTTATAAGATACAACAATGTCTTTACGATCTTTATTGGTTAATGCTATGCCAATGGATTCAAGACGGGCTGTTGCTTCTTTACGCATTTTAGCTTCAGTTTGTCTGATTTCAGCTCGGTCATTTTCAATCACACATGCAGGATTCATATGAACCGTAAATTGAGTAATAACAATTTGCTGAATCTTCTCACGTATACGAGCTATCCGTCCATTACGTGGGTTACGAACCTTTTTTGTAGTAGCATCAAATTTAAAAATTGGCGAGATGATTTTTAGGTAGTTACGCACCTTTTTCGCATTGCGTCCTAAACGTTCCTTTAAGCCGTCCATGTTACGAACACAAGAATAATCTTCAACGGAATTTTTGCTATTTTTAAATTGATGAGTAAAGTGGGTACATAATCCTAAAAATTCAATGATACCTTTGCTGTCACGATGGGAAACTAACTCTTTTAAAATAGAAGTCTCTAACAATAAGTTAGGGATTCGAAAATATGAAAGTTTTCCATCATTATCTTTTGTTTCTTTAGCTGTACGATTTAATCTTGCATAATTACAAATCTCATACACTGGAATCTTCCCATTAATAAAAATTTCCCTAACAAGTCCAGAATGAAGCAAAGCTTGGAAACCTGTATGAATAGTTGAATACGGAATATCAGATTCGTTCGCGATATTAGATAGTTTAAAATCACGAGGAAGTCGCCCTAAATCATTTACTTTATAATGGAGTAAAATGTAAGTGGCTAATGCGCTTGAAGGCAATGCATATTCTCCAAGCTCGTTATTTTTGATTAAATATATACGAAGCTCATCAAAAAATTTTGGCCCATGCATGAGGAATTTTGATTTTTTATTTTTTTTACTGAATTTCATGTTTGTCTTGAAAGTTTTTGTTTCCAATTCAATATCGCTAGTTAGTTCACTAGCGGTTAGGGTTTCAAAACTAGTTACCATAGAAAAAACCTCCTATTTTTCCCACCGCAAATAATCAGGAAAAACAGAGGTTTTATATTCACATTGTATATGTGTTATGGTATAATTTTAATATCAAGAATGATATTAAAGAAAAACACATATACTTATAGTATGAATTAAAACCCTATCTTTTGGAGTTTTTAATTGGTATCGAGTTTGCCGACCTGAACCAATTGAAAACTGTGCGGTGGGGTTTTTTCTTTGATTATAATGATACATAAATTATGTTAAATTTTCAACTTATATTTAGTGAGCAGGGATTGTTTAAGCGATACTTCTACCTATTAGTTTAATGTTTTTTTTGATAATTTACAAATATGAATTAAATTTAGGCTTATGAAATTAAGTGTAATAGAAACTATAAAAATAGAGGGAAAGGCTATATGCCTTTCCCTCTATTTTTATAGTTTAGAAAGTGAACATATTGTATTAATTCTTGTTCAATTTGTTTTTTGAGATCTGGATTTTTGGAAAGTTCTTTATATAATGTTTGAGCTAATAATGCAATTTCTCTCTTTTCTTTACTTTCCTCATCATTGAATTCTACAGAATTACCTATTAAATAGTCAGTAGAAACATCAAAAAATTGTGCAATTCTAATTAAGGTTTTGTAATCAGGTTCTGTGCCAACATTTTCCCAATTAGATACATTGGTTTGTTTCACACCTAGAACTTCTCCAAGTTGCCTCATGCTTAGTTTTTTACTTTTACGTAATTCTTTAAGGCGTTGACCAAACATAGTGTCCGCTCCCTTTCGTTAAAAAATAGTTAAAAAATTAATTAAAATTAAGTTGACATTACGCTTTAAGCCGAATACAATATAAACAAGGGGGTGATGATGTGACAAATATACGTGAAATACGTGAATCTAAAGGTATTAGTGTTAAGGGTGTTGCGATTGCTTGTGATATTCCACTTACTACATTATATGATGTAGAAACGGGAAGGAAGAGTGTGCTTGCAAAGAGAGCACAAAGAATCGCAGAGTATTTGGATGAACCATTAGATAAGTTGTTCACTCCAACGTATTATCGAGCGAAAGTTATTTAATGCTAATTAGTTTGATAAGTATACTTTTATATATAGAATATACATACAGTGTACATTTTATATAAAAAAGAAGTAATTTCAAAGACTTTAATTTGGAAATTGAACGTTTGTTCAAGAATTATATTTTTTGTTCTTATATGACTGAATATTTATATTTTTCAGTTTTTGCACATTGACAATCTCATATTCATAAAGGAGCTACTACTATATGATGAAAAAATTCGTGTATTTGAAACCGATTGCTGTCGTGATGAGCTTATGTATGTTTGTTCTCAGCTTCTTGATTCCATTTCAGTCTGCTAGTGCAGAGGTCATCCACCATGAGAAATATGACATGAAATGGGCCTACAGTCCTCAGTATGGAAAAGATGTGCGGACAGAACTCCTAAAGAATGCCAGTGGACAAATTGCGTATTGTCTGGTGTATGGGAAAAAGTCGCCAGATGGTCATGATCTTCCTGAAATCGGACGCACAGACGATGTTGTGTATCGGGTATTACTCAATGGCTATCCACAAAAAACACCCGAACAATTAGGGGTTTCCACTTGGCAACAGGCACATTATGCAACGCAGGTCTCAATATGGATAGCGCTTGGTCAACTATCAGCAGATGATTTACAGTTCAAGGATGCTGAAGTAGAACGTGCAACGAAAGCCATTACTTATGCAGCGGATCACACAGGAGACACACAAGATGTGTATATGAATGTGAAACCAACTGATAAGCAAGAAGCTCAGTTAAACGGTGAGTATTTTGAAACAACAACGTATACAGTAGAAACAAATGCTAAGAAAGGCGAGTTTAAGGTTCAAACGAATCAAGTGCCAGCTGGTACACGAATTGTCACTGAACAGGGAGAAGCAAAAGAAACATTCCAGTTAGGTGAAAAATTCCGTGTGCAAGTACCAAAACTCTCCAAAAGTTCAGAATTGTCGTTAAAAGTAATGGCGAACCTGACGAATCAGCATGCAGTTGTCTATCAGGGAACGGATACGGTTCAAGATGCGACGGTTCTGTTAGAACGCAATCAAGAGAAAGTAAGTCAAGACCTTCAAGTCTTTTGGAAATCTGTTGGTGGTCTAAAAATCCTAAAAGTGGATGAAAACAAAACACCGCTTGCAGGTGCAATGTTCGAAGTATGGGATCAAAACCAACAGAGTGTGGGAACGATTACAACAAATGAAAAAGGAATCGCTTCTTTACAGAATATAGAGATTGGAACGTATACCGTGAAAGAAGTGAAAAGCCCATCTGGTTATGTACTGAATGACCAACCACAAAAAATTGAAGTGAAAACAGGTGAGGTCGCAACAATCACTGTAGCAAATACGAAAGTAAAAGGAAATATCGAGATTAAAAAGTTAAGTGACAGTGGAAAAGTTCTTCCGAAAGTAGAGTTCACGGTATATACAGCAGATGGAAAAGAAGTTACAAAGACTGTAACAAATGAGCAAGGAATTGCAAAAGTAGAGAATCTTCCATTCAACAAATACTTCTTTAAAGAAACTAAGGGTGTAGACGGTTACCTTGTAAATGATACGAAGTATCCATTTACGATTCAAGAAAACGGAAAGACACTTACTTTCACAGTGGAAAATAAAGAAGTAAAAGGAAATGTTCAGCTTTTAAAAGTAGATGCAGAGAATCCAGAGAAGAAACTAGCAGGTGTCAAGTTCCTTCTGCAAAACAGTGAAGGAAAGACAGTCAGTGAACATACAACAGATGATAACGGACTTATCAAAGTAGAGAATCTTCCGTTTGGATCATACACATTTGTAGAAAAGCAAACGTTAGAAAACTATGTTTTAGCAAAAGAGCCAATCCCTTTCCAAATCACAGAGCAAGGAAAGACAATCGAATTAGTTGCAAAGAATCAGCCAATCAAAGGTGAGTTAGAAATTACGAAGGTTGATATTGCAAATGGGAATACAAAGTTACCAAATGCGGAGTTTACGATTTTTAATGAAAAAGGTGAAGTCGTAGTAAAAGGAAAGACGAATGAGCAAGGGATTGCAACATTCAAACTTGGGCATGGAAAGTACACATATAAAGAAACGATTGCTCCAGATGGATATGTATTGAATGAAGAAATATTCCCATTCGAGATAAAAGAAAATGGTCAGATTATTCGTCACACAGTCAAGAATGCAAAGAAACCAACTCCAGAAGTACCGAAGCCAGAGCAACCCAAAAAACCTGATGTACCACAACCGAAGCCAGAACAGCCAAAGGTAGTGGAGCAACCTGTGAAAGTACAGCCAGTTAAAGCAGTAGAACAGCCAAAGAAAGTAGAAGGAACCCTTCCGACAACAGGCGGTAAAGAAGAGAATCCATATTGGATGTGGATTGGCGGAATAGTGATGTTGTTAGGTGGATTTGTAGCAATTCGTGCGTATCGCTCACATAGAAAGGCGAATGAGTAAGAGCTAAGTTTTGTGGAAGGAGGAATCATGATGAAGTATAGATTAGGCTATGATTATGTATTTATACCAAACGAACCATTCTCCTACAAAGGAGATGTCATGAGCTCAATGAGTGTCTATGTCCTATTTAAAGTATTTGATGAAAAAGGGCAGGAACGATTGTTTGAGTCAGAAGGATTAGAGGATCAACGTCTTTCCTTAAAAAATGGAGAATCGTGTTATCTAACGAATTTAGTGAAATGTTCGTTTGATAAGGAAAGCATCGTATCATTTGAACGGAATCATTCCTTGTTAGAAAACAGTGGTTATACCATACAATGGGAAATTGATGCATATTCCAAAGATGTAGGGGTAGGATTCGCTGAAGCACAGGAAATTTCGCCAGAAGAATTTATGGACATTATGACGCAGTATCTAGATTTGTTTGATAATACGGATAATTACCCAGCACAAAGCACGTCTTATTTTACAGAGAAGGTATTAGTTCCAAATGAGTAAATGAGTGATTCTCAACGACAAAGGGTCGGTGGGAGATGTAAAAGTATGAAGGGTGTCAGTTGAGATGATTAATTAAAAGCGAAAGTAGGGAGAAAAATGAGTGACGCAAGCATTTGTAATAAAAATCAGAATCAATTTGTAAGTGGTACGATTGGAAAAACAAAGAATTATAAACTGTATATTGATGAATACATGCAGGCAACTGCAATTGCGAGAACGTTTGTAAAGCCAGCAGAGCGGGGTGGTTTTTGGGTAGAATCAGCGATTGATCTATTAGCAGGATGTATGATGTATTTTCAGAAAAAGTCTGGAGAACTGTTGTATGTAGATGCGGAACAAACACTAGAATTGCTACAGAAAGCCAGAGAAAAAGAAAGCTACTTTTCAGAATTAATGGTGGCTATTGGTGAAAAACATCCATCGTATCACATTTTTAAGAGCGTAGATTCTTCACAAGGTATGACTAGAAAGGGAATTATAGACACGTTATTATCGATCCTTCGAAAACACTGTATATATCAGCAATATTCAAGGGAGTTAGGAATGGGAGAACGGGTATGAGTAAGTCTTTGATGAAACATACCTTTATAATTGGAAAATCCGGAGAAGGAATGAGTCGAAGCTATGTTTTGGAAGGAGAAAATATAAAATTGGTAAGTGCAAAGGAATATCCGTCTCAAGAAGAGCTTCAAAAAGATTCTTATGAGGTGGAAGAAGAGGCATTCAATTTTTTTAGAGGATGCGAGAATGCATGTTTACTAGCAATTCCAACATGGATAGCTATATTACTAATATGGTTTCTGTAAATAAAAAGGGAAAAGGATAGGTGAAACAGATGCTAATTGGTGCTACGGAAGTAAAATTTGAACAAGGTAACAATTCAAATGTGTATGTAGTTGGTCCTACTGGAACAGGTAAAACTCGTTTTTATACAAACCCAAACGTTGGTCAGGAAGAAAGGAATATTATTGTCATAGAGAGCATGAAGAAAGAAATGTACCATGTAACGCATCAAACGAAGTCAAAGCAGGGATATCAAGTGCTACAGTTAGATTTACTCCATCCTTATTTCGATGAAACATTTCATGAGATAATAGCTAGTCCTCAGCAACAAAAGTTCATTTTATACATCCATGTCAATGGGCTAGAAAATACGTATCAAGAGCGAGGAGAACAAATTCAAAAATTATTCAACGTATTACAAAAACAAACGCTAAAAAGAGATGTACATCTGTATTTAGATGAATATGAAATGTATCCCATTCCAGGTCTATTGCATGTTTTAAATGTGATGAAATCGAAAAGAGTAAGTGTTTCAATCATTGTTCAATCTCATTCACATCTACAACAAATTTATGGAAAAGAAGTTGCAAATCAGATTCTAGAAAATTGTGATCAGACTCTTTTCTTTGGAACAAATAGTATGCAAGATGCGGAATATTTTAGTCGTATCAGTGGATACGATCAAATGGAAGTATTCCTACTGCGAGAAGAAATAATTCTACTACATGCATATAGTCCACCAAAGAAAATACCGATAAAAGATGTAGAAATCAATATCTAGATGACTAGAAAACTAGACAAATGGAGGAACAAAAATGAGTAAAAAGCAAGCATTTTTAAAAAAAGTTACTATTGTGAGTGGAACAGTGCTTGCACTGTCTTCCCTCACAGGTTGTTTTGGTAAAGAAGAAGCTTCTTCTAAAGAAAAAAGTAAAAAGAAAACGGAAGAGGTAAAAAAGGAGAAGAAAACGGAAAAAGAAACACCGAAGAAAGAGGATGTTGCGCAAAAGGATACGAGTCTAGAAGATATCAATCATGTAGGTGCAACATCTGTTACGAAAAAAGAAAACGTACCAATTGTAGCAACAGCAAAAAAATATTTGACGGAAGACGAAACGAAACAATTAACACAAATTCTTCAAACGAATCAAAAATCGAAAGTGGAGCAAGAGAAGTTACCAACACCTGCAATCGAACCACCAAAAGTAGAACCATCACCGCCAGTTATATTGACACCATTAGGAAATACATCAAATTTGAAAGAATCCATTTCACTTGAAAAACCTACTCCACCAAACAATCTAGAGAAGCCGAAGGTGACGGTAGAACTGCCAACAGAATCCGATAAGCCTAAGCCACCAGTCATTATTCCACCAAAAGATGATGGAGGAGGGGATAAACCGAAACCTCCCGTTATCGTACCACCTGTAGAGCCACCGACAGAGCCAGAAAAGCCGAAACCAATCATAGATAGCGAAGCACCAAAAATGACAGCAAAAGAGAATCTAACAATACAAAAAGGACAGAATTTGAATCCACATGATTTAGTTAGCGTAACTGATAACATGGATAACGATCCGTTATTGTCGATTAATGGGAATTACGACACAAATCAAGTAGGAGAGATACAGATAGAGGTTGTTGCCATTGATAAAGCAGGAAATCGCTCTAGTATTACGGTAACAGTACCAGTCATTGATCCCAACGCAGATAAGGATACCGAAGCTCCTGTGATAAAAGCGAAAGAGAACATTACAGTGACAGTCGGTCAAATTCTTTCCGCACAAGATTTAGTCACTGTGAGTGATAACAAGGATGCGAATCCAATTGTTTCTGTCGGCAAGTACGATACAAGCAAAGCAAGAGATATACAGGTGGAAGTCATTGCTGTAGATAGCTCTGGAAATCAGGCAAGTGTCATGGTTGCGGTGAAGGTAATAGATCCAAATGAGAATAAAGATACGGAAGCACCAGTTATCGCTGTAAAAGAAAATGTCACAGTAAAAGTTGGTCAAATTCTTTCCGCACAAGATTTAGTGACTGTTAGTGACAATAAGGATGCAAATCCAATCGTCTCAATTGGAAAGTATGACACAAACAAGGCTGGTGAAATCCAAGTTGAAGTTATTGCTGTAGATAGCTCTGGAAATCAAGCAAGTGTAACTGTACCAGTTAAAGTAATTGATCCAGAGGAGAACAAGGATACGGAAGCACCTGTAATTACACCAAAAGAAAACGCGACAGTAAAAGTGGGAGGGAAATTGTCAGCCCAAGATTTGGTCACAGTAAAAGATAATAAAGATGCAAATCCTGTTTTAACGGTGGGAGCGTATGATACGAACAAAGTAGGCGATATTCAGGTAGAAGTAATGGCAGCTGATAAAGCAGGAAACCGTTCTGTTACAAAAGTGTCAGTAAAAGTGATTGAAGATCAAAAGCCCAAGCCACCCGTAGAACCACCAATAGAACCAGAAAAATCAAAATCAGATGTGCATAAGACAGGAGAAGAAAAAAAGGATGCTCCTACTTTTCCAGAAAAATTAAATGTAAAAACCGAACCACAAATTGAAAAAGGGGGAAATCTATAGTGGGCATGGGCAGATATCAATATTACCAAATGATGCATTGGAATCAACAACGTGGTAATCAGCCAATGATTGTAATTGATCCGAAGTCTAATGTGCGAGAGCAATTTGCGAAATTGAAAAAGAAGAAAGGGAGTGGATTGAATGAAACAAAGAATCAAAGAATTTTTACAAAATAAAATGGTTTGGCAGTATGCAACACTTGTGATGGTATGTACCATCTTGTTAACTCCGAATCTTATATTTGCAGCTGGTGAAGAAGAGCAGATTAAGACAAAGATTAAAAGTATTGTAGATGCTGTTTCCACGATTATTTTATTCGTTGCCCCTTCTGTAGGAGCATGTATGTTTGGATGGAAAGGAATCAAAATGAAACTTGCCAATAACCCATCTGAAAAAGCAGAGTGTAAAGGTGACATGATGTCCATCCTTATGGTAACGGGAGCGATTTTTATGGGGACTTTAATTGTGAACTTTGTAATAGGAAAGGTGAAGTAGAGCGAGATGAGTAAAAAACAAGTGCATATTCCTAAGAATATAGATGCAAAATTTGAGTTGATTCCCAACACAGGCATAGGGTGGAAGGAGATAGGTTACTATCTTCTCTTCACTCCTAGTGTAGGGGGTGTGTTGTATCTGTTACCCATTCACATTTTTGCGCAACTCGGACTTGGATTGTTTTTATTCGTTATGTTTACGGGATTACTTGTCATGCCAGCTATTCGAGGGTGTAACGTCAAAGCAGGTGCATATGTACTAGATTTATATCGTTTTTATAAGCGGAAGAGAAAGAAACAAAATGTCGTGTTATATAGAAAATATTAGGTAGGTGGGACAATGACTTTGAAAAAATGGAAAGAAAAGAGAAAGCAGAAACAACAAGCCAAACGAACGCAGGATTTAATCCCCATCAAAACGTTGTATCATCAAGCTATTCTGACAAAGAATCAAAATTTGATTGCAGGGATTCGAGTTGGAACTATGAATTTGGAATTAATGGGGGAAGAAGAAAAAATAGAATTGCTAGAGGATTTTGGGGCGATTGTGTCGAGCATACCGTGTAAGTTTCAAATTGAAGTGTTAGCAGAACCTGTTGATTTATCGGATTACGTTGAAGATCAAAAACAAAAGATAGAAGAAGAATCGAATGCAAACCGTCAATTATTAAGAAGGGGATATGTGTCTTACTTAGAAACATCCTCACAAGTCCAGAATACCTTAAAAAAAGCGCATTACCTACTTTTGAGTGCAGAAGTAAGAGAAGACGAGGGAAGCATCCGAGACGGGCTAGAAACGCTCTTAGAACGTACAGAAATGATACGGGAGAATCTTACGGATCTTTCAGAAGATGGATTAGAATGTCACATTCTAAATGCAAATGAAATCGTCCAAATGCTTCAAGTTCATTTTAACAACTATCAAGCACGTATTAATCGCTTTAAGGAAGTATCTCCACCCTATATTACGATTTCAGATGCCAAAGAAAAGCAAAGAACAAGAGGGGAGAATAGGGAATGTTCAAATTAAAAGGAAAAAAGAAAAAAGAAGAACAAACATTTCAGCGCTTCTCTGTAGCAGATCAGATTGCACCAGCTATATTCGAGGAGGAAAAGGATTATATCCAAGTAGGAGATGCATATGAAAGGGTACTTTGTATAACAGATTATCCGTCTGTAAGCTCCATTGGTTTCTTATCAAAATTATATAGGCTAGAGGGTAATATTTCTTTTACCTATCATGTAGAGCCGACTTCTTCGGCAAATATGATTAAAGATTTTAGTAATTCGATTGAAGAGTTAGAGTCAAGGTTACTTTCAGGTAAGTTAAATCCAGAGATGCGAAAACGAGCAGAACAAGAATTAGAAAGTGCGAATAATATGCTTGAGGATTTAGTAGCGAATGATACAGGCGGAATGCTTTTGGTTCATTTCTTAATTCGGCTTCATGCGGAGAGTTTGGAACAGCTTAAGAAGTTAACGGATAAGGTAAATAATGCATTTTCTGCTCGTAATCTGTTTGCCTATGTTCCAAACTCTCGTATGCAAGATGCGTTTGAATCGTGCCTGCCTATTTTAGAAAATAAGGTGGGAGAATATACAAGGAGAAATATGGATACAAAAGCATTTTCGACTTTTTTTCCTTTTGATGAAACAGAATTGTTTTCCAAACGTGGGATTGCAATGGGGAAAAATATGAAAACAAAATCGCTCATTGTCGTAAATAAATGGGAACTATCAAATAGAAATGGGATTATTTTGGGGCAATCGGGCTATGGAAAAACGACGACGAAGCACATGTTGATGTTAAGAGATTTTATGGAAGGTATTCGTATTTTTAACCTGGATCCAGAGGGAGAGGATACTGAATTAGTTCAAAAATTAGGTGGGCAAGTGATTGAACTATCGAATACCACCGATACAATTATTAATCCGTTACAAGTGTTTTATGAACGGGATGCGAAGAAGAAAGGAAATCCACTACTTGAGCATTTAGAACGCGTAAAGGTCTTTTTTAAGATTATGCGTCCGTCTATGACCATTGATGAATTAGCGGTACTAGATGCCTACCTTGTGGAATTATATGAATCAGAGCCTTTTAACATTACATTTGATACAAACTTTGAACAGAAACAAGCGCATGAGTTTCCTATTTTAGCAGATTTATATGAGCTACTGATGAAAAAGTTAGAAGAAGGAGATGACACATTAAAACTATTCTCCTATGTACTGAAACAGTATGTTTCAGGTGCGAATAATCGTATTTTTAATGAGCCTACGAACGTAGATTTAGACAACCAATTGATTTCGTTTGATATTTCAAGACTTGGTGTGGGTTCAGCATTACAGTTATGTGCAATGTTTAATGCTACATCGTTTCTATGGGATGAGATCACCAAAACAAAGGGAAGAAAAACGTTATTTTTAGATGAATTACATGTATTCGCAGACCCCCATAATCCACAAAGTATGGAATTTATTTATCAAATTTGGAAGCGGATTCGAAAGTATGGTGGAAGCGTTTGGGGCGCAACACAACAAGTGGAAGAATTACTTCGGGCTAGTGATGGGAAAAAGAATTATGGTGGAGCTGTAATTGAAAATAGTTTAATGAAAATGTTTTTGCCACTAGCCGAGAAATCTATCCATGATTTGATGACAAAAGCGCATATTAAGTTTTCGGATAATGAAAGACGTATTTTAAAACCTCGTAAGAAGAATAAGGGAGAAGGGATTTTTATATATGCTGATAAACGTGTACACCTTCAAATTGAACCAACAGAGGTTGAATGGGAACTCATGGGAGGAAAGCCGAAAGAGGGTGAAGCTATATGAGTATAAAGGAGAAACCACTTGCCGATTCTCGGAAGACATTTTGGTTGTCAGTCGGAATGATTTTCAGTTTCTGTCTATTGATTGATTATGTAGTAGCATTTGGTCTTCGTATGATTGACTTTTTATTAGAGCATAAAGACGAATTGATGGACCTACCAGATGGTACAGCGAAAGACCTTGCTATTACGTATCTTACGAGTCCTATTGAGACGATATCCTTTGCAATCGGACTAGAACTTTATCAATATGCGCAATTGATTCTTCTTGGAATCTTTGGCTATGCAACATTCCAAACATGGAGAAAGCTAAAACCTCATACGATGGAAGATGCGAGCCAATATGGTGGTTTAGGAAGTGCTTCACTTTCAAGTGAAGAAGAAATATTTGATGGAAAGAATATTACGGATGATAGGAATCAAGAAGGAACTGTTTTAGCAATCTATAACGATAAAATGATGATTCATAAACCAGAAAGTAAACTAAATCGAAATGTATTCATTGGCGGTGGTTCGGGTTCAGGGAAAACACAGTGTTATATCCTTCCGAACATTGTAAATACAACAGAAAAATCGATTGTTGTGTCGGACCCGAAGGGGGAATTGTATGAACTGACATCTCGTGAGAAGCGAAAACAGGGGTATGAAGTATACTTAATCAATTTTTCTAACATGGCTTTATCAGATATGTATAACTCGATTGATTATGTTGGTTTAGATCAAGATGCTGAAAAGTTCGCAACAACGCTTGTATTAGGGGGAGAGGAAGGACAACAATCAGGAGATACTTTCTGGAAAGAGCAAGCTATCTCCTTAATTACAGCAGGCATTTTATATGTGAGAGAAAATCTACCGAAAGAACAACATTCTATGCCAAGTGTGTACACGTTATTGACAGAACCTTCAGAAAAAGAGTTGAAAAAAATGTTTGCAAAGTTGGCTGAAGATTCTTCGGCTAGAATGGCATTCGGAGTAGTTAAAAATGCTACAGAAAAAACATGGGCAGGAATTGTGAGTAACGCAGCCGCCGCTATGAAACTTTGGAAATTAAAGTCCGTTCGTAATTTTTCAAAATATAGTAGCTTTCAATTAGCGGATATTGGGAAGAGAAAAATCGCTTTGTATGTTGTGATTCCAGTGGCAGACCGTACCTATAGAGCGTTAATCAATACATTTTTTGCACAGCTTTTTCAAGAGCTATATGCGTATGCAGATACAAATCATAACAGATTAGATGTACCAGTTCGGTTCTTACTAGATGAGTTTGCGAATATCGGGAAAATACCTGATTTTGCGGAACGGCTTTCTACGACACGTTCGTATGGAATTGAAGTGTCAGTGATTGTACAAAGTATTGGGCAGTTAATGGATCGATATGGAGAAAAACAGACAGATGAGATTATTGCCAATTGTGATACTGCCATCTTCCTTGGAACGAATGCACTTGATACAGCAAAATATTTCTCGGAACGGCTCGGTGTTACAACAAAACGCCTTCGAAATGATAGTCAAACACCTGGGGAGTTAGATAGTAATCAACATTCTTACACGTATGTACAGAGACCGTTAAAAACACCAGATGAACTTTTGAATCAGATGGATGAAAACGAATGCTATGTATTTCAACGAGGGAAATTACCGATACATGCAGAGAAAGCATGGGCGTATCAGTGGTTTAAAGAGCAAGCAGGAGAAAAAGCAGAGTTGGGTTGGCATTTAAAAGAAGAACGACCAGAACCTATAACATTAGAGGAAGAAAAGCTAGAACCGATTTCAGTATCAGAAGAATCTTTGGAAGGCGAAGAACAAGCGAACGAACAAAACGAGGACAATAAACAGGAGGAATCATCACTAGAATTTCCTATCACGATTCAAAGAGAGTTATGGGGAGATATGGTGGTACAGCCTACGAATTGTATGAACAAAAATGGACGTATACATACTTCGTATACAGTGATCTTGGAAGATGAGGAAGAAGAAGCGATTAAGTTGTTAGTTGCAAAAAATACAGCTTTTGAAATGACCGATATAGAAACGTCTGTTACGTATGAGTTAACAGAAACGGAAACAGATATTCATATACAGTTAACAGAATCTATTCAGCAAACGTCGTTTGTTTTGATATACAAAGAAAAAAAGAGTGAGTTTTCTCCGTTCGAACATCAAGAAGAGAAAGAAGCACAAAGAAGGAAAGAGAAAAAAGAGAAAGTGGAGGTGGAAACATGATTATTGTTTTTGGAGACGGAACGGTAGAGGAAACAGCAACAGAATACGTGTATCGGTTTTCCAAAGCAAAATTAAAGCAAGAAAATTCGTTTGACCAAATGAAGCATAAGCAACCGTATGTATTGTCTTGTACATTTGCGGATATTGTACGGGGAGATGTGATACTACGCTATGAAAAAGAACCGAATTTGTTATCTCTTACCCATGTGCAACAAGAAAATGAAGCATTGAAACGGAAAATAGCTTCTCATCTTATACACATTTTTGAAACACATCAACAAACGATGCTCCTTCCCATTCCCGAAAATATTTTTTACACCAAGACAGGTGATGTGAAGTTTATGTATCATGCAATGGATCACATGCCAGTGACGGGATTCAATCGTAAGGATATGTTATCACATGCCAAGCGGTTATTTGCTTTCATGTTTTCAGGGGAGTCATTTGAAGCATATATGCTTCAGCAAATAGAGATAACAGACCCTTTCATACAAAAAGTCTATCAAGCTATGACATGGGAAGCATTGCAAGAACTGGTCAAAGAACCAGAGGAAACGGGAAAAAAACAAAAAAAGAGAAAGAGAACTTGGTCATTCGCACCATTCTCTTCCCCTCTTTCCACCAAAATATGTGTCGCAGCGTTGACACTATCGGTTTCCTGTAACTTGTATTTTATCACAAAAGATAGTATTCAACCAGCTATGGTGAATGCAAAATATGATGAGCAGACAGAAAAACAAGCCAAACAGATACAAAAAATAGAACAAGAGAAAACAAAGTTAAAAACAAAATTACAAAACAAGGAAGCTGAACTAAAAGAAATTGTGGGTCAATTAAAAATCGTGATTGAAGAAAACAAAAAATTACAACAAAAACAAGCAGTCGTGCCTCCGGCACAATAAAGAGCGAAGGAGCGAAATAGTATGTGGCAAGCGGTAAAAGATTTCTTTCAAGTCGCAACGAATCCGATTGAAGCTTTTTCCAGATGGATCGTGGAGTTATCTATTCAACTTTTAAACTTTTTCTTAGGTTCGATTGTCAGTGTTACGAAAATTGATACGGAATATCAAAATGTACAGGTGATACAAGATTTGTTTTCTTGGATTCGATTCCTAGTATATGCCTTGGTTGGCACAATTGTGATTCACCAATTGTTTAAACAATATCTAGCAATCTCAACAGGTTCGATTCAAAGGAGAACGACCTCACAGATTATGGGGGATATCGGAAAATTTGCTTATCGCCTTCTTATGTTACCGTTATTTTTAGACATTGTGATCAAAATTAATTCGTTTTGGGTGAGTTTCATTTCAGGGAAAGGATTAGTGGTAGATGAATTTGTGAAATTCTTAGGATTAAATCAAGCCAAAGGCGAAAAATCAGTTAGTGAAATTGTGTTAGGGAATGTAGCAAAAATTTATCAATTGCAGACAGCAGGAACAGTGGTATTTGTGACTATCTTCTTTTTAGTATTACTCGCCATCTTATTTGTCATGATGTACATTCAAATGATTATGCGGTTAGGACAGATTGTCTTTTGTTATGTGTTAATTCCCTTTGTAGCGTTATCCGCTTTAAATGAGGAGATGGATATGTATTCAACGTGGTGGAGAGAAACCATTGCGATTGTCGGGACAGCAATGGCACAAGTAAGTTTTTTATATCTTGGAATCAATTGTATGCTATCAGGTCACGCCATTTTAGGAACAGGTATTTTAATAGGAGTCGTGACAACACCAGCAGTCTTACAAAAGTTTGTGTATTCTACAGGCGTAGCAAGTGGTGCAGGAAGTATGATGAAGTTTGTTACACGTCAAATGATTATGAAAAGGAGATGATAAAACGTGTATATCAAAGCAACCGTAACCGTTGTACGAAATTGGAAGCCCATACTGATTGGCATACTGGTTTTGTTTAGTCTATTCATCTGTTTGATGTGGGGAGGGGGCAGTAAGCCTCAAACACCAATGGGAGGAGCAGGAGTAGGAACAGCAACTGTTCCGCCAGAAGTGATGAAATGGGAACCACTTGTAAGAAAATATGCACAAGAGTTTGGGGTAGAAGCCTATGTACCTTTGATGCTTAGTCTAATTATGCAGGAGAGTGGCGGCAGAGAGCTCGATGTCATGCAGTCAGCAGAGGGGGCATTTAATACTAGATATCCGAAAATTCAGAACGGTATTACTGATCCAGATTACAGTATTTGGTGCGGTGTTCAAGAGTTTAAACATTCTATTACAATAGCAAATGTACAAAGCCCCTCTGATATAAATAGGATTAAATTAGCCTTGCAAACATATAATTTCGGACCAGGATTTTTAAATTTTATAAACCGTAATGGTGGGGAATATACGCTTGAATTGGCAAAACAATTTGCCTTAGAACACAATGGAGGAAGAACGGAATGTGGATTCAGAAGTCCATTTTGTTACGGCGATTTTAGCTATGTTGAAAAAGTTTTAAAGTACTATCAAACTAGTGAAATTGCTGGTGGTGGAGCTGTTGGGGATGAATTTTTTCAAAAAGTTATGGCTGAAGCTATAAAGTATAAAGGCTATAAATATGTATTTGGTGGAGCTAGTCCAACTACAAGTTTTGATTGTAGTGGTTTAACTCAATGGACATTTCGAACAGCAGGTGTACAGCTAGATCGAACGGCACAAATGCAGTGGAATCAAACAAAACGTATTTCTGCTGAAGAAGCAAAGCCAGGAGATTTAGTTTTCTTTCACTCTACTTATAATTCGGGAACATACATTACACATGTAGGTATTTACCAAGGAAATATGCAAATGTATCACGCAGGTGATCCACTTGATTATGCAGATTTAAATAAACCTTATTGGCAGCAACATCTAGCAGGATTTGGCCGAGTTCAATAACCATAAGAAAGGATGAGTATATATGAGACGTATCATAGTAATTGTTGTTTTATCTCTAGGTATGGTGGTGTCAATGGGGTATGGGTGGAAGCAAAAAGGGGAGGTGAAAGAATATGAGACGAAATATAAACAGGTTTTGAAAGAGAATACAAGGTTACAAGACAGAGTACATGCAAAAGAGAACAATGAGGAAACGAAAGTAAAAAAAGATACAGAAGCATTTTTACGGGCATTCTTTACGTATGATACATCGAAAGGTGAGCAAGGTTGGGCGAAAATAGATTCTTATACAACAGAAACAGCAAGGGGCAAGTTAAAGCCAGCAGGTGAACAACAAAAGCCGCAAAAAACACCTCCAGAAACAACAATTGTCTCTAATATAAAAGATGTAAAGTTATACTACACAGCAATGAATAACGGGGAAAAGGCAAATGTTTTCTCTCGTTTGTGGATCAATACTACTGTAAACGGTATAACGAGTACGTCACAAATGGTATTGGACATCCAAATGGTATATAGTGCTGAATCGAAAAAATGGATTGTGGGGGATATCAGTATTCAACAGCCTTTAGGTGAAGAGGGATATATCAATTAATTAATTTATATAAAAGGAGTGGTTTTGTATGGAAACGAAGAATCATCGAGATTGGAATCTTTTATTGGACTTACATTTACAGGGTGAGAAAAAAATTCAAGTATTGAATTTCGTGATGGAACGATTGGATGCAAAAAACCAATTGCATATGACACAGAAGGAAATAGCGGAACAGACAAATGTTTCAGAACGAACAGTGAGCGATACCATGAAGGCGTTACAAGAATCCGATTTTCTTCAAAGGGTTCAATCGGGTGTATATCAAGTGAATCCTACGTTTGAATACGAAGGTCAAATTCCAAAAGAGACAGGGTTAGAAGTTGAAATAGGGGCATTACGTGACAATTTACAAACGGTCACAGTGAAAAATGTATTAAATGAGAGCATGAAACAGGTACAGCAGATGATAGAAAAGGATTTGGATCATCCAAATGGTACAAAACTGACCAAAGAGGACGTGAAGGAGTTATTAGATCAACATGTGAAGAGCTTAGAACAAACACTTCATCAATACTATGAACAGAAAGAGAAAGGCGTTTCTTGGAAAGAATCACTTCATACGTTAAAAGAGAATGTAAAGCAAAGTTACCAAACATTTAAAGAAGCATTTGTACAAAAGGTAAAACAAAACGTACAAACGGTAAAAGATGCACCTGGGCAAGTCAAACAGTATGCGAAAAATAAATTGATTGATGGTGTTGTTCGGGTGAACAATCTTATCATTGCAAAGGGTCAAGAACTGAATCAAAAAATGGAAATGGCTAGACCGAATCAGGAGAAAACGCTTGTTGTAGAGGAAAAGGATAGTCAGAAGGAAGTTGTCCATGAAAAGGAACGAATTTTAGAAGAAGAAGTGGTACAAGAGCAAACTGTCAAAGAAACAGAGAATTTAATGCCTGATTTGGCCCAACGTATAGAAGAAAATCCATCTGTTGAAAATCCAGTACAAAAGGATTTTCAATCAATCGTAACAGAACAATTTCAAAAACACCCTGAAGCGACAATGGAAGCGTTACGGGAATATATTGTGGAACACCATCCTCATATTCACCGCATAGAACAAGTGAATGCGGAAGAGTTTGTCACAAAAGTAGAAAAAGTATCTCATATTTTACTGGTAAATCAACAAGCCAAGATTGTAGATCAGAAAGAAGAGTTGGCAGTCATAGCAGAAGATGTAAAAGATGAAAAGAAAGTAGAAAAGTTTTCAGAATTGGTGAAGGAAAAACAAGAGGAAATTGTGATGGAAGAAGAGGTTACGGTGAGTTTAGAAAGATAAGTGACTGAAAATAAAATAGAACCCTACGCCATTATTTCTTTGTAGGGTTCTCATATTTCTTTACTAAATCACTAATAGCTTCGTCTAGTAATTTAGATTTATTAATGCGTGTTGTTTCTGTTAATTGTTGGAATTTTTCGTTTATCTGCTTATCAAGTGTGCTAGAGAAACGATCTCTAGTTTTTAAGTCCGATGTTTTCATTTGTAATCACCTCTACATCTTATTATATCGAGTAGTAAAAGTTAATGCAATGTAAATAAACTTAATTAAGGTTATCGAAACTTAATTAAGTTCGGTGTAGAATAAGAGTATCATCAAACGAAAGGTAGCGTGGTAATCGTGAACTGTCCATACTGTGCAACTCCGATACAGGTTGATAAAGATGGTATCGTACAAGAAATTTGTGAATTCTGTGGTGGTTGTATTCGAGAACAACAAACAGGTGTGTTACAGCTTTGTCAGAATGGTGAGCGTTTTGAGTTTACAAAGATGCAACAACATATCTTCTTAGAACACATCAATCAGTCTGTAGAAGAGCTGAAACAGTATCATACGTACGATTTGTATTTGTTGCTAAAGGAAGTACGAGAAGCACGGAGTCAAACATTTACAGGGCTAAGGATATTAAATAAAGCTTTGAATGATGATGCGCAATTTAAAGATACAGCTGATGAAGTAGGGAATGATTATGAGTATTACACAAGAAAAGCGTGGGTTATTGAAAATATTCTCTTAGAACGTCAGGGATTCTTTCCAGAAAAAATTACAGCTCGAGTTCTTCAATATATGTGGGAGCAAATTAAAAAATCGAAGAAAAAGCCTATGAAGATATCAAAGGTTCAGCGCCAATACAGAGGAGAAGCCTACTTATAAGGTTGTTTAATGATGAATTACAAATTCATAATCCAAAAGGAGAGAAGAAAAAATGAAAAAAACGAGAGAAATATATGTATGTAAAAGATGTGGGCTTGTTTGCGAGTCAGCGGAATGTTATGTATGTGATGCAATTTCAGCTCGAAGAATGCCGGTGGAAATTGATAAAGAATCAATGGTGCAAGTTGTTAGAGAAACACTTAATCAATCAGGAAAAGAGCAATTCGAAGTCATGTTAAGCTCATTTTTAGATGCGCCATGTAACTTAGCAGTAATAGATATGGATAAAGAAACTATTCTCGAAGACCTTCATAAATTTGATTTTGTCTTTAATGATATTCCAGCAGTTAAATATAAAGGAGTTTTAAGAAAATGTTTAGGACTTGGACTATTAGACCCTTATAAAACAGTAGAAGGAGAGCAAGTAACAGGGTTATTTATTTTCACGGAATAGGCTTGTTTACCAAGTTGAAATATTGGAAGAGAGGAGAATTTGTTGTGGAGGAAATCATATATAAGAATCCTTTTAAAGAAAGCTTTTATATGAAGTCTGACGATGTATGGTCTGGGGAAACGGTTCATCTGGTTCATTGTAAGAATTGTAATCAATTTTCCCGAGCGTTCATTCGAGTATTTCGGGAGAAACATAAATATTATTGCTCGATTTGTAAAAAAAGAACAAATCGGAAGTATGAACGGGCAACGTATATCAGTCCTATTTATTCAAAGGTTTTTGATGATGAACATAAGATTACATATAGTTGTGCTTTCTATCATCACCTTTTGAAGTTTGATTTCGAGAAAAAGAAAATGAGAAAAATGTCAGTGGTTTATAGATACAATATCACTCACAATAAGCAAACGAAACAAACATATTTGATTCGAAAAAGTCAGAATCCCAAGAAGAATCGGATTGCGAATATCACATTTGGAGCATGTTCATTTCAATGGAATCTCTTATCCGAACATTTACAGTATATAGAACAAACGGAAGCTTATCAGTCCTTGTTGCAGACGATCTTGCCAACATGGTTTTCAGAATACTCCAAGATCAGCGTGATGCATTTTCCCATTCTGTTAAGATATCCGCAATTGATGTTGTTACCGATAGAATTAACGGAATACTCACACTTTAGGTTTCAGTTAAGAGATAATAAACAAAAAAGGGCACAATTACCTCAATTACCATACAAACAAACCGAACTTATGAAATGGTTAGTGGATAAGAAACTAGCAAAAAAAGAGCAGAAAATCTTATTTGAAAATCCCCATTTGTTGGTGCTATATAAACATCTTTTACATCTATTTGATAATGCAGATGTAAAACAATATATGTTAGAAAAGCTAGCAGGAATCCCTGATTTAAAACGTTTTGATTTTCATTACCTTCCGATTGAACATTTATTCGGGCAACTAAATCCAAATTATCTACATGAATTTGGACGTATCAAAAGGCATTTCATAAGTGAAAAAATGTTTGCAAAGGCAATCATAAAACAGGTGGAAACCAGTCGAGACTATATATTTGAATATATGCGAGATATTGTACGGATGATGGAAGTTATAAAGGAAGAGCTACCTACGTATGAAGTGCCAAAACTTTATGATTTAGAAAAGTTACACGATGTACTGGCAAGTGATATGAACAAATTAGAGTACGAATATGAGGAAATACCGTATTCAAAAGAAGAAATATTGAAATTGGAAACAGAAACAAAAGGCCATCGTTTTCTGTTAGCAACGAGCAACCATCATTTAATAGAAGTTGGGACGCGATTAAACATATGTGTAGGTTCATATGCACAAGAAGCAATCGATAAGGAATTATATATTGTTTTAATGGAAGACAAAAAACAAGAAAAAGTTACACATTGCTTAGAATTTCATTGTAAGGGCAGACGATGGTCTTTGGTGCAAGCGAAGGGAAAATATAATGATGCTCCATCAGAAGAAATCAGTAGAATCCTGATTGATTATTGTACAGAAAGAAACATACAGATTGCTACTCATGATATTGATTTTGAAACCGTTTTAGGAATGACAAGTTAAACTTTAGAAAATGTATGTAAACTAAATTATGAAGAGGGTGAATCATGATGAAACAAGAACAGTTGAAGGAATATATAGAAGTGCAAGAAAGAAAAGAGATCGTATACAGAATTTATCATAAGTTGAGTTTAGTACACGATGAAGAAGCGATATATGTATCAGCTCACCATTCAGAAGAAATAGTTCGGAAACTATTACAACACATTGAGGGAATTGTGCTGAAAATGAAAAGTAAGCGAGTGAAAGATAATTGGTTCATAGGCTCACCTCTGGAAAATGTATTGTGCAAGTATTTTGGGTTTACTGCCCATACAAAAAAATGGGATAGAAAATATGTTGAAATTGAACTGTATCACAATTGGGAAGGTCTTGATTTGGAACATGTTCAAGAGCAGAGTTGGTTTTATGTTGGAAATTTAGACAAAATAATTGAGCAAGAAATGCTATTGGAACAAGAACAGAATGAAAAGTTTTTGGAGAAAGCAAAATCACTTATGATGATTCCTTATGGAGATAAAAATTCAGTAGAGGAAGAACTGAAAAATTATAATTTACACGAGTTGAAACGTTTACGTGATTACATTCATATTACTTTCGAAAACTTAGAAAATAGTCTAGGAAGAATATGTATTGAGGAATGGAATGCAGACCCTGCAAATTTTTATGGGGAATACTATACAGATGGATATGGGGAAATAGATCAGTAATATGAAGAACTCTTGCCCGTGAGAATAAGGTTCTTAGGGATGAAAGTTCTAACAATATAGAAAGGAGCTAGTTAAATGGTGAATTTAAATTTTGAATTGAAAAATCTTGAGAAAGAAGATTCTGGAATGCAAGAAAAAATAAAAGCCAGTGAAAATTGGAGAGAAGCTGGAAATGAACTACCTTGGCTATTCTGTCCTAACTGTCACTTAATGAAGTGTAATTGTGATTTGTATGTAGGGGTTGTATGTACACGTAATTTTATTGTTGAAACTTATATGATTGATGATTCGATTGTTGATAAAACCCTATTTACAAAAAATACGGTGTATAAAGCCAGATTTAAAGATGGCATATATTATACAAGGGATAATTATGGGACGATACACAGATTCTTTGAAGATTTTTATTCCTATTTTTCAGAAGTGCTATTGGAAAATGAAATGAAGCAATTAATAGAAAATGATACAGATATATATGCCTATCAAAAACGTACTTTATCAGCAGGTGAGTGCATTTATACGGTTTCCCTCATTAAAAATGGTCTCATCCAGATTGAACCATTATCTACAGGGAAAATAGTTGCAGAATCTAATCAATTAGAAGCGGAAGTATGGATGATTAATGTAGGGACATTTGAAAATGATCCAATAACACAAGCGTTACAATTGGAGAACCGTATTCCTCCTAAAAAAATATTTCTTAAAAATGGGAGTGTTTCTGGAGTTGTTTTACATCTGAATGAAAAAGATGTTGCGGTTGAATATCGAGCAGAAGCACATAACAGTATAACGATAAAGGAAGAAGATGCTTTAGCATTGCCTTTATTTACTGAATGCAAAGATAAAAGAGTACCATCTCGGAAGTTGAGAGAGAATGAACGCGAATTTTATTATTTGTTAAAAACGGTTATTCGTAACATAGAAACAAATTTTAGGAAATGGACAGAAAATCAAAATTCCGAAAGCATTATCAAAAAGAAACAAGAGTTAGAATTAAGTTTTGCGAAAACGACAGGTGTTTATTACAATTTTTATCAAATTTGAATTTTATTAAGAGAGGATGCTATGTAATGAAGCAAAATTTTCGAGACTTTCGAGAGCAAGCCTGTATTAATATCATATTCACTACATTATTCACTGCGATTTACGTTATGGTTATGTTTTTCTTTCCAGAGTTACCTAATACTTTCAAGGTTTATATCTTCTTACCGCTCTATCTTCTTATAATGCTTACACTCCTTGTAAACAGTCTAGTCCTTGCAAAAAAAAGTTAAAAATCACTTGGGAAAAACTAAAAAGGCGTTATTTTGTAGAGTCATATTAAATGAAAATAAAATAAGGGGGAATTTAGCGTGAAAGTTATACTATGTGAAAAACCGCAACAAATGAAAAGTTATTCGGAAGCATTCCAAAGTGCCAAACGAGAAGGGACACATATTACGGTGAAGGACAAAGAAATCTTTGGAGACGAAGAAGTCGTCATGATTTCGGCACTGGGTCATCTCATCGAATTATGTAACCCTGATGAGTATAAAGAAGAATGGAAAAACTGGAGTATGGATCAACTACCAATGATTCCAGAGAAATTCAAAATGAAGGTATCAAAAGAAAAAAAATCTATCTTCCAAAATGCCAAACAATGGTTGCAAAAAGCGGATGAAATTATTATCGCAACTGACCCTGCTAGAGCTGGGGAAGCCATTGCCAAAAATATTATTATCATGGCTGGCGTTAATCATAAACCCCAAAAACGTTTTTGGGTAAAAAGTATGACACATGAAGCAGTTCGAAAAGGATTTCAAAATTTACGGGATGCTGAAGAAACACATAGTTATTATTTAGAGGAACAGGCTCGTTCTGTGAGCGACTGGATTATTGGCATGAATGCTTCACGCTTGTTTACCCTGTTATTCCGAGAGCAGAAAGGTGTCAAAGAAGTATTTAGTGCAGGAAGGGTACAATCATCCTTGTTACATTTGATTCGTCAACGAGAGAAGGAACAAGAGAGTTTTAAGGCGCAAGCATTCTATGAAATTCATGGGCATTTCCAAGCAAATGGAACACTTTATGTGGGGAAGCTTCTTCAAGACAATAATATTATGAAACTTCATTCAAAAGAAGAAGCACAAGGGAAGTTGCAACAATTGCTACAGCATACAGCACGAATACACAAGGTGACAGTAGAACAAAAATCTAAGCAAGCTCCTAAGTTGCATAACTTATCGAGTTTACAAGCAAAGCTGAATAAGAAGTATAAGCTGTCTCCTAAAGTTGTACTAGAGACAGCTCAGAGTTTGTATGATAAAAGGATGCTTTCGTATCCCCGAACAGAATATCAGCATATTCCCGTAGCGGAAGCGGAACAATTGCCAAGTATTCTAGAAAAGTTAGCGAATATCACGGACTATCAAACTTTAATTGAACAGAAAGAAAGAGACACGATTGTAGATCAAAAAGCATACGTGAACGATGAAAAATGCGGTGATCATTATGCGCTTATTCCAACTAATCAAGTGCCAAACATAGAGACATTATCAAAAGAGGAAATGTGGCTCTATGATGAAGTGGTACGCAGTGTTATAGCAACCTTCTATCAACCTATGACCTATAATCAAACGGATCTCTTTACGGAAGTGAATACAGCACTCTTCAAGTCCACAGGGAAACAAATCACATATCTAGGCTGGCAAGTTGTGTTTGGAAAAGAAGAAAAGGAAGAGAAACAGGATCAAAAGGAACAAACCCTTCCAATTGTAGAACAAGGGCAATCTGTAGCTATAAAAGAAATTAAGCTATATGAAGGGAAAACGCAACCGCCTAAATTATATACAGAAGGACAACTGATTACATTGATGGCAAAACATGATATTGGCAGCGAAGCAACGAGATCAGGAATTATAGAGAGAATAAAGTCCCTTTCATACATTAAAATTGCAAAGAACACCGTAAACGTTACGAATAAAGGGAAAATGATGGTGGAAGCCATTAAGGATACCGCAATCGGCTCACCCGAATTAACCGCAAAATGGGAAGTCTACTTGAAGGGAATTGGTGAAGGAAAGAAAAATGATAAGCCTTTTGTAGAAACCTCTAAAAAGTTAGCACACAAATTAATTACTGAAGCAAAAGACCAAGTAAACTCATGGGCGATAAATGAATTTTTGGGGGATAAAAAGTCAGAACATCATATAGGAGTATGTCCGTCTTGTGGAAAGCCTGTTGTAGACAAGAAAACAATATATGGTTGCACGGGGTACGTTAAGGACGATAAAAACAGTTGTAAATTTTCTGTTTCGAAAGAATTTTTAGGACAGAAAATTAGCGAAGGTAATATGGTGAAGTTGTTAGAGGGTAAGAAAACGAACTTGATTAAAGGATTAAAAGGGAAATCGGAAAAGGAATTTGACGCCTATCTCAAATTAGTAGATGCAAAGATTCAGTTTGTATTTCCAAAAAAGAAGCAAACAGTTAAATCAAATTAACCAATTTGTTAGAATAAATATAGAGGTAACATAACACATTATAGAAATAGAGGAGAGATTTAATGAAATCAACAGGAATGACAAGAAAAGTAGATGAATTAGGCCGGGTTGTGCTTCCAATTGAGTTAAGACGTACTTTGGGGATAGCAGAAAAAGATCCACTGGAGATTTTTGTGGAAGACGAGAAAATTGTTTTGAAGAAATACGAATCTCACCATGCTTGTATGATAACTGGAGACATTTCAGCGAAAAATTTTTCTTTAGCAAATGGAAAAATTATTCTTAGTCCAGAAGGCGCAGATCATATAATAAAAGAACTACAGCAATATCTTGTTAAATAGCAAATTATTAAGCAAAGACTCTACTTAATTAGTAGGGTCTTTTTTGTCGAAAAGTAATTGAAGGAAATGACAAAATAGACTTGTAAGTCTATTGTATTCGTGAGATAATAGACTTGTAAGGATAACTAATAACGAAAGGGGAAATGAAAGCATGGAAGCAATTATTGAAAGTGCTGTTGAAACAGCGAAAAAAATTAGAAAGGAGTTAAAAAAAGCATTTCCGGGGATCAAATTTTCTGTTCGTTCTAGTAGTTATAGTGGAGGTTCTTCAGTAGATGTAAATTGGAAAGATGGCCCAATGAGAAAAGAGGTTGAACAAATAACCGAAAAATTCAATTCTTGCTCTTTTGATGGTATGCAAGATATGAAAATAACAACCGGTTATGAATATCAAGGAAAGATATATAATGGTGCTGATTATATATTTGCCAATCGAAGCTTATCGGAAGAATACAAAAAGCAAATTCAGGAATTTGCAAAAGAAATATTTGAAGATTTCCATATAAATGATTGGACATATCAACAAAAAATGCTACAAGCGGAAGAACATATGAAAGGATTGGATAGTGATACTTCAGTAGAAATAAAGGAAGAGCCACAAGAAGAAGTAAAGCTTGCTGAAGTTGTGAGCTTTCATCAAAGAAAAAAAGAAAAAGAAATCAATAAGCTAACTTCAGAGCAGAAATTTAAGCTTCTCGCAATGCAAGTAATGTGCAATATATCTGAAGAAGATTTGGAAGGGATTTTTGAAAGGGGATTGTCAGTGGACCAACTGTTCACAGGAGTAGCAAATAGGTACTTTAAAAACGAAAAAGCCATCCGCAGCTAAACAGATGACTTGTAGAAGGGAATCTGATCCATTCCCTTCTCCTATTATACCACACATAAGGGAGAGAAAAATACATGGGATATAAGATAACAAAAGATAACATTCACACTTCACCAGAAGAGAAAAAATGGTCATTGGTTGGAAAGGAAGTAGATTATAATCAAGGAATGCATCGTTTTCGTGTCCTTGATGATGATAAAAATGTATATTTCAGTGGTGTAAGTGATGATGATTCAGATT
>NZ_JAJJBY010000030.1:0-56079 GCF_022625245.1 Bacillus sp. TL12
CATATAAGGCGTCTCTTTTCTTATTATAATTTAAGATTCACGATTGTTCTTCCCTTCAACTCTCCATTTAATATAGCTTCAAACTTATCATTCAACTCTTCTAATGTACATTCTGTTGTATACAGCAATAAGTCTAAGTTCTTCCATTCCTCTCCTAACAGTGCCCAAATCTTTTTTCTTAATGCTATTGGACATTGTACAGAATCTATTCCTAACAGATTAATACCACGCAGAATAAACGGATATACAGAAGTTGTAAATTCATGTCCAGCAACGTTCCCACACGTCGTTACACTTCCACCATATTGAACTACTTTTAAAGCAGTTGCTAACGTACTTCCACCGACTGTGTCAATCACACCTGCATATATTCCTTTTAACATTGGTTTTCCCAATTGATCATTCATTTCACCTCGGTGAATAATCTTTTTCGCACCTAAGTGAAGCAGCATTTCTTTCTCTGCCACTTTTCCAGTTGCAGCTACGACATCATATCCTAACCTTGCTAAAATGCTAACTGCAACACTTCCAACTCCACCGGTTGCTCCTGTAACAAGAATTCTTCCCATGTCAGGTGTAATTCCTGCTGTAATTAATTTGTGTACAGACAAAGCAGCTGTAAATCCTGCTGTTCCATACATCATACTTTCTTTCAACGACAGCCCTTCTGGTAATGGAATAACCCATGATGCAGGGACGCGAATATATTGACCAAATCCACCAGAGGTATTCATTCCTAAATCATATCCGGTTACAATTACTTGATCCCCTGTTTTAAAAGAAGGATTTTGACTACTAATCACTTCTCCCGCTGCATCAATTCCAGGAGTATGTGGGTATTTTCTTGTCACGCCTCTATTCCCAGTAGCTGAAAGGGCATCTTTATAATTTAGCGAAGAATAATGAACACGTATTAACACTTCCCCTTCAGGTAAGTCATCTATCTTCCTCTCAACCAAGGTTCTTTCAAATTGATTTTCTTCCTGTTCATTTACAAGAATTGCTCGAAATAATGTATGATTCATTATGTCTATCTCCTTTACTCCTAACAAGCGGTCTTTTTACTTCATTATATTAAATTTATAGAAAGTTATATAATCGCCCTTTTGAACATATTTCAACAAATTATACTTGTTCTATCATTTAAACCCCTAAAATTCGCTTTACAAAGAGTCGAAAAATCTGACTTTTTGTAAAATAAATTGAACTTTTGCGAAATGTAAATGATTTGTAATGTTCTTTTTCGCCAAATTTCATTATAATTAGGTGATATGAGTGTCGTATTTCAATCCAAATGAAGGAGTATATGAAATGGATCAAATCCCATCTTGGCAAAAAAATATACGAAATAATACGCAAAAAGGAAAGAAAAAAACAAAAATTATCATAAGTGCCCTTTTATTATTTTTAATAATAGGAGGCGGTTATACTTGGTTTTTAGTAAATAAAGCATCCTCTGCTGTTCGTAATGCCGCTCACGATTTAGCACGCGGTGATAAATCAGATTTACGTGATAAAGCTGTTAAACCTATTACAAATAATGTATCTGTATTAATAATGGGCGTTGACGAAAGTGATGTACGTGGTAAAGAATACGGTGATGCCATAAGAACAGATGCAATGTTACTTGCAACTTTTAATAAAGATAGCAAAACTGTAAAACTTTTAAGTATCCCTCGCGATACATATACTTATATCCCAATAGAAAAGAAAAAAGATAAGATTACACATGCACATGCATATGGCTCTGCAAAAAATGGAAAAGATGGTGGACCTCAAGCAAGTATTGATGCAGTAGAAAAATTACTCAATGTACCTGTTGATTACTTTGTAAAATTCAACTTTAAATCATTTATGAAAATTGTTGATGATTTAGGTGGTATTGAAGTAGATGTACCTGTTGAATTTACAGAGCAAGATAGCAACGATAATCCAGGTGCAATCCACTTGAAAAAAGGCGTTCAAAAATTAAATGGTGAAGAAGCTCTTGCTCTTGCTAGAACACGTCATATTGACAGCGATGCAATGCGTGGGCAACGTCAACAACTTGTTATTGAAGCCATTCTGAAAAAACTAACAAGCGTTGATTCTGTAACAAAAGTAGGAAATATTATTGATGACATTAACGGACAATTCGTTACAAACTTAACATTCGATGATATGCTATCATTCTATAAATACGGTGTAGATTCTTCACTTGAAAAATTACAAATCAATGGTTCAGACTGCTACATGGAAAAAGGTGACGATACATGCAGTCGTTCTGCTGCAGATGGACGAACATATTACTACAAACCAGATTCAAAAGAACTAACAGATTTAACAAATCAACTTCGCACTCACCTTGGATTACCGGAGTATAAGAAAGTTAATTCTAGCGATAAAGAAGACAAAAAGAAAACAAAAGATACAAATAACAGTAACGATGAAGACACAGACACAAATATAGAAACTACATCGGATGAAAACACCAAAAATACAAAACACAATACGGATCATCAGCAAAGCTCTAGTAACAAAAAAAATAACAACAACGATGAAGACACAGATACAGAAGCTACATCGAATGAGAATTAATAAGAAACCCAGCTCTACTTCCATAGAGCTGGGTTTCTTATTAATTCTAACCTTTTATCCGTGAATAACTTCTAAAAATATTAAAAATTCTAACTTTTCAACTATCAATTCCCATATCTTTAAATTATAATAAGGGATAGATGTATATTCCAATTAACAGGGGGCAAAAACATATGAAAGCCGCAGTAAAACATAACGTTTCAGACTTTAAAGATTACCTAAAATCTAATGAAATACATATGGAAGAAAACATAGATGAAAATGATGGTTCCGTATTTTTTTCAGTAAACTTAGAAACAGAAAGCGGTGCAAAAGTTCGTCTTATCGCTGCCTTTCATAACGAGCATCCTACTGTCGATATATATTGCTTCAATGTCGCTCAAGTTCATGATGCAGCTAAGAAAAGCGATTTATTGCATGTAATCAACGAGTTAAATACAGCATATCGATTCGCAAAATTCACAATTAGTAAAGACGATTCCATCACCATTTCAACGTCTCTTGTATTTACAGAACCATACTTTAACCCTGCTCTTGTATTTGAACATACGAGACTATTATATAAAGCTGCAAATGATGAATATGAAAATTTAATGAAGCTTATTTGGGCTTAATCATTGAACGCCACTGGTTCTCCAGTGGCGTTCATCGTTTTTTCTTAAGGAATCTATTTATTTATTAAATAAATAGATTCACATTTCCATCAGAAGCATCTGCTAAATAAGCTGCCACGCCAGCAAACTCGGCATCTTCCATAATCTCTTCTTGTTTTAAGCCTAATAAATCAACCGTCATTTGACAAGCTACAAGCTTAACACCTTGTTCTTTTGCCATATCAATTAAATCTGGAAGCGGCATAGCATTATGCTTTTTTATAACGTGCTTGATCATTTTTGGACCCATTCCTACAAAATTCATTTTGGATAACCCCATCTTATTTGCTCCGCGAGGCATCATCTTTCCAAACATTCTCTCTACGAAACTTTTCTTTACTTGCACATGTTCATCTTTCCTGAGTGCATTTAACCCCCAAAATGTATGAAAAATCGTCACTTCTTGATCATACGCTGCTGCCCCATTCGCAATAATATAAGCTGCCATCGCCTTATCATAATCTCCGCTAAATAAGACAACTGTTGTTTTCTTCTGATTCTCCATGTTAATCCCCTGCCTCTATATACCTATATGGGTATTATAAAAAATGTACAATATCCTTTATTAAAGAACTCTTCATCGTACGGTGTTATTCTGTTTCACCTTCCCAATCTAACATACCGCCAGTCATATTTATAACCTTAAAACCATTGCTTTCTAAAAACTGAGCAGCTCGTGAACTTCTCCCACCAGAGCGACATACCATAATATATTCTTTGCTTTTATCTAATTTATGCATACGAAATTCTAATAACCCAAGTGGCATATGAAGAGCTCCTGGAATTTTTCCTTCCTCTACTTCTTCTACTTCACGAACGTCAATTATATTTAATACTTCATGATTCATTAATTTATTTTCTAACTCTTTGGCTGTCATTTCTTTCATTTGTCATTTCCTCCTTAATTCCAAGCATTCATACCGCCCGAAACATTCGCAATATGTTGAAAGCCTAATTTTTTTAGCATTTTTACTGCGCGTTTACTTCTCATTCCACTTTGGCAAATCACAATTACTTCTTTATTTTTATCTAAATGACTCGCTTTCTGCACAAACTCATTTAATGGGATATTCCGGAATCCTTGAATGTGCCTCCCTCTAAATTCACCTTGTGTGCGAACATCAATGAATTGTTTATTCTTTTTATGAAGTAAATCGTTTAGCTCTTTCCCACTTATATTTTTAACTCCCTTAATCGGTAAAAAACGAGAAATAATAAGCCAAGCAACAAGTATAGCTAAAACAATATTGAATACTACGGTTACGCTCATCCATCATCTCCTCCAATCCTTTTCTATGCAATTAGTCTCTTATTTTTTTACGCCTTTTTAATCCAGAACTTCAGCACACCGTTTTCTTCCACATGTTGTAATACTTCATGTCCACCTTTTTTTGACCAAGCTGGAATATCTTTTATCGCGCCTTTATCAGTTAAGTGAACCTCTAGCACTTCTCCAGATTGTAAAGCTTCCATAGCTTTTTTTGTTCTTACGATTGGCATTGGGCATGCTAAGCTTGTTACATCTAATACTTGTTTTACATTCATGTTCTATACCTCCATCTGTTTCTTCTATTTTTCAATCCATACACTCTGCTTCATTACGAACACCTAAAATAAAACTTTCTCAGCAACATCTTTTGCTTATAATGATAGGGCACCATTCCATTACCCCCTATGGTATATTTTCATTTAAAAAAATTTAATATCCTATATTCTAACTCCAATTGTTTCCTAAAGAATCTATATACCTACATGGGTATAAAATAGTGTTTTAAAAATCTGTCAACGCATTCGTTTGACAGATTATCTACTTTTCACAAGTAATTGTACAGCCTCTTTAATTAGATCTTCATTGGATGTATCACCTTTTGCAAATTGTTCTCGCAAACATTTTTCCAAATTTGTTCCGACAATTAATCCAATTGCGCGATCCATAGCAGAACGTGACGCAGTTAATTGTGTAATTACCTCTTTACAATCTTTTTCTTCTTCAATCATTCGAAGAACACCACGAATTTGCCCTTCTATTCGCTTCAGCCTATTTTTAATATCTTGATTGTATTCCAATGCCCAATCACCTCAATATTTTCTAAAATATGCTTTATTTAAAGAAATACTTACTGTAGTAAGATTTTGATTTACATTCACAAACCATCTTATACCCTTAAGGGTATTTTGTAAAGCACTATTTTACTTTATATACAATCCGTTCTGGCAAAGCTGTTGCATACAATTTAAAACCACCATCGACATTCTTCACCTTATACCCTTTTTCCATTAACATACGTGCAGCAACATAGCCCCTCATACCGAGCTGGCATGTCATATATATTTCTTCATTTACTGGAATTTCATCCAATCTTTCGCGTAATTCATCTAATGGAATATTAACTGAACCCTTAATCATCCCTTGTTTTAACTCATTTGGTTCACGAACATCAATCAAATATCCACCATTTTGGACAATACGATCAATCTCATACCACTGCACTGTATCTACAAGCCCTTCAATTATATTACTTGCAGCATACCCCAACATGTTTACTGGATCTTTTGCAGAAGAATACGGCGGCGCGTATGCTAATTCCAAATCTGGTAAATCTAATGCCTTTAGCTTCGCTTTCATTGCCGTTGCAATGACATCAATTCGTTTATCTACACCGTCACGTCCAACAGCCTGCGCACCATAAATTTCTCCTGATTCTTTATTAAAAATCAATTTTAGTAAAACAGGATGTGCATTTGGATAATAACCAGCATGAGAATTCGCCTGTACATGCACTACCTCATAGGGTATATTTAAACGCTGCAATACCTTTTCATTTACTCCTGTTGAAGCAACTGTTAATTCAAATACCTTCGCAATCGATGTTCCCATCGTTCCTTTGTATACAGACTCTGTATGCCCATGAATGATATCTGCTAACAGACGCCCTTGTCGATTTGCTGGCCATGCTAATGGAATCATTGTCTCTGTTTCTGTTACAAAATCTTTTACCTCAATCGCATCACCTATCGCATAAATAGATGAATCCGAAGTTTGTAGTTTTTCATTTACTTTAATTGTTCCTCTTACTCCAAGTTCTAACCCTGCTTCTTTTGCTAAACGACTCTCTGGCCCAACACCGATAGATAGAATAATCAAATCTGTATTGATTTTTAAGCCGCTTTTTAAGCGTACGACTGCCCCACCTTCTTCAAAAGCCTCTACTCCGTCTTCAAAAATAAGCTGAACGCCATGCTGTTTCATATGTTCGTGTACATATGCGGCCATTTCATAATCAATTGGTGGCATTACTTGATTATTCATCTCAACAAGCGTCACATCTATTCCTTTTTCTCTCAAGTTTTCGGCCATTTCAACTCCAATAAATCCTCCGCCAATGACAGTCGCATGGCGTGGTTTCTTCTCATCAATATACTCTTTAATACGATCTGTATCTGGTACATTCCGTAATGTAAACAATGCCTTTGCTGTTTCGATTCCTGGAATAGGCGGCACAATTGGTTTTGATCCTGGTGAAAGAATTAAAACATCATAAGATTCTTCGTATGTTTCATTTGTCATTACATTTTTCACAATAATTGTTTTTTCTTCTTTATTAATCTTTATCACTTCACTTAATTCACGTATATCTAAATTAAAACGCTTTGACATCTTTTCAACAGTTTGCACTAATAGTTTCTGTCTTTCTTGAATTACACCGCCAATGTAATACGGCAATCCGCAGTTTGCAAAAGAAATATATTCCCCTCGCTCAAACATAATAATTTCATCCTCTTCGCTTAAACGACGAAGACGTGCTGCTACTGATGCTCCGCTGGCAACTCCACCGACTACGATGATTTTTTTATTCATATTTCCCTAACCTCCACAACTATTTTTGATTACTGCTACGGATATATACAAACTCTAAATTACATATACCCGTATAGGTATATAATAAACACAAAAAAATATAATGACAATATATAAGCATCAAACTTTATACTTGTTCACCAAATTGAAACAAACTGAGCATTAAAAAAACCGCTGACTCCAGCGGCTTTACACATACTTCCGATGCACCATCTTCCCATCATAAGAAAAGACAACATTTTTATTCTCAACACTAGATTCCATATGAACCGTTCTTCCCCATAACTGATGAATGTACGGTAGTACTTTCTCTAAGTATTTTAAATCAAGCTCGATTCCTTCATAACAATGTTTAATATACAGTTCACCGTTCTTTAAATGGTCTCCATCCTCTACCACTAAATATGGGAATCCGCCATTCGTTCTCATATTTACAAGCTGGTCACGTACATGTTCCCACTCTTTATCAATAACTTTATACTCTTTCCCTTGGCGCTGGAATAAGTACATATCTTCTCTCATCACAAGTTCTTTATTTAAGTAGTTTCTAAGGAAGGAAACGTCCCATTCAATTTCCCGCACTTCAAAGATTTTGTCCCGGCCTGAACCTGGCTTTACACCCCTGCGTTTCATCTCTTCTGTTGGGTTATTGTAGCGTTCTTCAATATCTTCAAAGACTTTGATACCAAGATAATATGGGTTAATACTTGTTTTGGACGGCTGTACAACTCCTGCATTTAACTTTGCGAATTCGATTGCTTCACCGGACGTTAAATCCATTTCTCTAAGGATACGCTGATGCCAGTAAGAAGCCCAGCCTTCGTTCATGATTTTCGTTTCTAGTTGCGGCCAAAAATATAACATTTCTTCTCTCATCATCGTTAAGATATCACGTTGCCACTCATCTAACTCTCTACTATATTCTTCAATAAAGAGAAGGAGATCTTTCTCTGGCTGCGGCGGGATTTTCTTTTTCTTCCTTATATTTGGGCGTTCTCGTTTTTTATTTCTATCATCTAAATCCCACAAGTCATCATACTGTGAAACTCGTTTCTTTTCTACTTCTTCCTCATCTAAGTCATTGATACTCCATGCAAGCTTTGGCCGCATAAGCGATGGATCAATGTGTTCTTGAATTGCTAATACCGCATCTAAAAATGTTTCTACTTCTTTTTTTCCATATTTATGTTCATATGCTTTAATACGTTCTGCCGTTGCTGCCATGCTTTCAACCATATCGCGCTTCGTATTTGAGAAACGGATATTATTTTTAAAGAAATCGCAGTGTGCTAATACGTGTGCTACAATCAATTTATTTTGAATCAATGAATTGGTATCGAGTAAAAACGCATAACACGGGTCCGAGTTGATGACAAGCTCATATATTTTACTAAGTCCCAAATCGTAATGCAGTTTCATTTTGAAGAACTGTTTTCCAAAACTCCAATGCGAAAAACGCGTTGGCATTCCATATGCACCAAATGTATAAATAATTTCCGCTGGGCATACTTCATAGCGCATCGGATAAAAATCCAGCCCAAATCCAGTTGCAATTTCAGTAATTTCAGCGATTGCATATTGTAGTGCTTTATCATCACTAGCTCTCATTATTTTCCCTCCTTACACTTTCCCTTAAGAAAGTGTATGAAGGGAAACGAGCTTTCATGAGAAATGATGAAAAATAGATAGTCTGTTCTTCACTTATATCAGCAATTTTCTTCATAATTCATAAAAACCACAAAAAAGCCGAACACAAATTTCAAACCATTTGCATCCAGCTTCTCATCTTCACCTATTATCCTTCAATAACTTCTAGCTTCTCCGTAATCGGCGTACGCGCTTTTCCTTCTGGCTTCTTATCAAAATAACCAATATGAAGAATTCCAACAATGCGTTGTCCTTTTGTTAACCCAAGTCCTTCTATAAATAAAGGATTATAATTCAGTCCGCCTGATTTCCAAACACAACCTAGTCCGCGCTCCCAAGCTAGTAGTTGGAAGTTTTGCATAAATGCACATACTGCCGCGTAGTCTTCATCACGCTGAATTTGACGTGGATCTTCATCCATATATACAACGATTTGAGCTGGTGTACTTAGAAAACGATCTGATAAAATTTTACCTCGTTTTGCTCTTTCTTCTTCTGTAAAAGAATTTAATACAGCATCTACTAACTTTTGGCGACCTTCACCAATAAATAATTTACATTTCCATGGCTCACGATGCTGATGGTTTGGTGCCCATGTTGCATCATTTAATAATTCAATTAATAATTCTTTTTCTACTGCTTTATCTGTAAATGTACGAATGGAACGTCTTTCCTTAATGATATTTGCAATGGAAGTATATGTAGTCATATGTTTCTCTCCCTTATTCTTATCTATATGTATACATCTGTTATTGATATTGATTTTCAATTTCGATTATAACGCAGTTTTCTACCATTAATCAATGTTTTATGTTGTGAAACTAACAAAAAACTTTTTTTGTTACATTGCAGAAAAACTTGCAATGTTCACGAGTTCTTCACAACTTCTCCACAACTTCGGGACATCCTATGTGTAAAGTTTTCCATTTCATTCACTTAGGAGGAACCTATATGTACAAAAAAGTAATAGCAAGCATTTTAGCAACAGGACTTTTATGCGGAATGGCAGTCTTCCCTGCTTCTGCCGCTACTCAAAAAGAGTTTACGGCGCATCACCATAAAATAATTTCAGAAGAACAAATCCAGTCATTAGAAAAACAAGGTTACAACAAACATGAAATTTGGAAAGCTGCACACATTGCGAAAATAAGTAAAAAAGATATCAATGACGTTTTATCGTACTATAAACAAAATAAATCTTGGAAAGAAACAGCGAAACATTTTGGTGTGGATCCAAAGAAAATGCATAAACATCATATGAGTAAAGAGATGAAAGCAGCATTACTACAAAAAATAGCTGAAATGCAAAAATCGACTCCAGAACAAATGAAAAAAGCAATGGAAGATAACCGCCTTCACTTGCGTCATCTCGCAGTTTTAACCATCATTGCACAAAAAAGTAATACACCGTTCAATGATGTATTACAAATGAAAACAGATGGCATGCATGTCAAACAAATTGCCGAAAAATTAAATGTGAAAAGAGAAGATATAAGAGCTGAAATGATGAAATTAATACAGTCTGTCAAACAAAAAAAGACAAGCTAGACATAAAGAAAGGAAGAGACAGCTACTCTTCCTTTTCTTTATGAACCTACAATAATAAAGCCGTCCGCCAACGAATCAGATGGATCTAATAAAAATTGATGCATTCCTGTAATAAAAACCCTTCCTGTAATTTGTACTGTCATGGCGCTTTTTGTGTATTCCATCAGTTTTGCTTCATATGTCCCGCCCGTAATATTTTCATGTTGCAAACTCTCTCCTTCTTGTAACATACCTTCTTCTCTAAAAAGTGCTAAACACGCACAGGTTGCTCTCACATAGGGAGAGCGGCTTACAAGTCCATTCTTCTTCTGCACCATCGTTTTAAAGCGTTTCTCTTCAATCTGCGCCGCATCTATTAAAATGCTACTACATTCAGATGATAATGACGTTCTTGCCCTATGTGCCCAGCTCTTTAATTCTATAAACTCATCCATAGCTAGTTTGACGCCTAAATGCTTTGTATGACTGATTACGTAGTGTTCATTGGACCCAAATGAGACGACTGATTGAGAAGCATGATGCTGAAGTTCGTATTCACAATTTTTCTGTAATGAAACAGCGTGTATCTCTCCATCTTCCATACAGATGTTCACAGAAAATATCCCATCAATTGTTTCCACCGCTACTACATCATTTTTTATTTGCACATTTCCCATTTCCACCATAACAACAGCAGCTATCATCACAAACTCTTCTATACTAGAAGTAAATTCATTTGCATCCATAAACAACGCTGCAAAATCAGTTTTTTTTGAACAAGGTGGTACAATCATACAACCGTTCATCGCTGCATGACCACGCGGCTCTTGCATAAGAATTCTTCGAAATGCTTGATAGTTTTCAACTAATTCTTTTTGCTTTTCTTGCAAAGTATTTCCCTGTAATAGAGGTACGCCGTTCATAATGAGGCGTAGTGGCTCCCCAGCCATATGTGCATCAACTGTTGTAATCGCTTTTACGAACTTCATTCAATCTCCCCCGTCTTCCATTTCTCCTGTTATTTAGCTAGTATAAATATGGTTACATCAATGCCCTTCCATTGGTGGAATAAGAATAAATCCATCTTTTAAGATGTCTTCCTCATGATATAAAAATTGGTGCATCCCCATCATCCATGCTGATCCAGTAATTTCTGTAATTACAGCTTCTATTTTCCCTACATTTGTTGTGCTAACAATTTTCCCTTGAAATAGCGAACCGACAATACTTTCATGTACAAATAATTCTTCCATAGCAATTTTCTGATAAGCATACAATGTAGCAAGTTTGGCTGATGTTCCTGTACCGCACGGAGAACGATCAATCCCGCCCGGTGGTACAATTACTGTATTTTTCACATCAGCCCGTTCGTCCGTTGGATCACAGAAAAATTCGACGTGCGTCACTCCTTCAATAAAAGAAAATTCCGGATGTGAAATTGGAACGGCTGCATTAATGGCATCACGAATCCGAATCGCCGTTTCTATAATCTCTGTAGAGTTATCTGTTGTTAGCTGCACGCCTAGTTTTCTCGCATCTGTAATCGCATAAAAATTACCACCATAGGCAATATCACATTGTACATTCCCTATATTTTCGATATGTACTTCTACAGACTTTAATAAAAAAGCCGGTACGTTACAAAATGTTACCTCTTTTGCTTTTCCATTTTCCACATGCACTTTCGTTGTAACAAGGCCGGCCGGTGTATCTAATTTAATATGGGTATACGGTTCTTCCACCTCAACCATACCCGTTTCAATTAAAGCTGTACAAACGCCAATTGTATCGTGACCACACATTGGTAAATATCCGCCTGTTTCTATATAAATAACACCCACATCAGCTTCTGGGTCACATGGATCTGTTAATAAAGCCCCAGACATCACATCGTGACCGCGTGGCTCAAACATAAGAAATGTCCGAATCCAATCATACTTTTCTTTCATAAATAACATCTTTTCTGACATTGTATTTCCTTCTAACTTCGGAAGACCATTTATGACTGTCCTTGTTGGATTCCCACCTGTATGCGTATCAATTGTAGTAAACACTTTTTTTACTTTCACACACGTTCCATCCTTTCTTGAAAACGATTGTGGCTTAGTAATTCAATCGGTACTGTTGTCTTTTGCCCCTCAATCATTTCCGCAATAAGCTTTCCTGTAATGGCTGCCAAACTAATTCCATCCCCTTCATGACCAGCTGCAATATAAAAACCTGGCATCTCTTCGACATGAGAAATAATTGGCAAATGGTCTGCCGTCCACGGACGTAGCCCTGCATATGTTCGAATAAGCAACATATCTGCCATCTTCGGATAAAAGCGAATCGCTCGCTTCGCAATACACTTGATAACATTTGAATCTACCTTCGTTTGAAAACCGACAAACTGCCTGCTGCTGCCAATTAAGAAATTTTGACTTTCTGTCGGCTCAAATACAAGAGCAACTCCATATTTCTCTGTTTCCTCATCCACATGACGTGTGCCCCCAAACTTACTAATTAAATAACCAAACTCCATTACTTTTCTCGTTCCAACTGGCTCTTGTCTTGAAGCTACGATAATATGACCTTTTCTCGGCTGAATTGGAATTTTCACATCGAGCATATCACCAATAACAGGCGACCATACTCCCGCTGCATTTACGACCTTATTCGCTGTAAATGTCCCCTTATTTGTTTCAACAACAAACACACCAGTTACATCTTTTCGAATACTGCTTACTTCTATATGAAGATACACATCTGTTCCTTGCCTTTTCGCTTCATCAAGCAAAGAAAACGATAATAAATACGGATTAACAGTCGAGTCCGTTGCACACTCTAATCCACCTAATAAATCATCTGCAAAATACGGTGACTCTTGCCGAATATCTTGCCTGTCTAACATTCGAAATGGTAAACCTGCTTCTTTTTGCCGCTTTACCCATTTCTCTGCAGCGATCATCTCTTCTTCACTTTCACATACTAAAATACTGCCTGGTGCTCGGTACTCAAAAGAGTGACGTAATTCTTTCGCTAGTTGATCAACAAGTTTTTGACTCTCAAGAGACATTTGACTATCAAACCCAGGATCTTTATCAATCGCTAAAATGTTCCCATCACATCGCGAGGATGTACCACTCGCTAATTCTCCCCTTTCTAATAACGTCACTTCTCTCCCGCATTTTGAAACATAATAAGCAATTGCACTTCCAATAATGCCTCCGCCAACGATAAGAACATCACAATGCTTTGTCATGGCTTCCCCTCTTTTCTATTTATAAAGTGAAACTTATAGCAGCCATCATTTTTTCATGTTCGTACATTCTTTTACTTGCAATTAAAATGCCAACTTAATAGAAAACGATCGTTAGCAAAGATTTTCTGCCCCTCACTTCATCTCTTTACTTTTTAAAGTACTTAAATCATTGTCTTCAAATAGCATACGAAAACAGTTATTTAACTTTTCCGAAAAACATTTTACATTCACTTTAAAAATGTGTAAAAATAATGAAATAGTGTATAAAAAACTTACAGTCAATCCAATAAGGAGGCTTTAGTATGACAATCGAACTCCCTTCTATAGATCAACTTATGAATACAAATTTTTTCTTCTTTCCATCGCTAGAAGAGTGGCAACAAAATAATCATACAAATCATAAAGATACAACCGTTCTAATCAAAAGAAACAATGATATATACATGCTTACTGCTGACGGTACGTATCAACCTTGCTATATAACTTCCTACTATTCTTCTATTTCACATATATTAAAGAAACTAAAAAACTATCATGCAGTTGTTTTTACAAATGCCTCTCATAAACCAATTGGTTTTATTACAGCTGTTAGGCTAGCTGAAACTATTTTTCAGTCTTATGAATATTTACGAGCTTATTTTGAAACCGTTATCAAAACAACCGATGCATCAGTTACCGTTATTGACAATCAGGAGAATGTCAATGTGTGGACAAATGGGGCAGAAGCAATCTTTTCCGTAAGACGACAGGATATTTTAGGAAAACCAATCACCTCATTTTTTCATGAAGACATGCTAGAAATATTAAAAACACTACAAGAAGGTCGCTCACTACATAAACACCAACATCAACCGAGAGAAGATTTAATTGTACTCATTAACTCCAATCCCATTTACTTGCGCAATAAAATTATTGGAGCTGTTGTATCCGAAACAGACATTACGAGCCAAGTTCGGCTCAATCAGGAACTATTCTCTGTTTCTACCAAGATGCATCAATTAGAAAAACAAGTTGCTAAATTAACACCGCCTGCTAATCCCTTTCATGCGATTAAAGGAAACAGCTCCACACTACAACAAACAATTGAAACTGCGAAAAAGATATGTACAACAAAATCAACTGTACTTATTTTAGGAGAAAGCGGCGTTGGAAAAGAGCTATTTGCAAAAGCAATTCATGAAGCGCGTGAAAATGCACAAGCTCCGTTTATTTCTATTAACTGCGGTGCAATTCCTGAATCACTATTTGAAAGTGAACTTTTCGGCTATGAAAAAGGAGCTTTTTCTGGAGCTGATCAGAAAGGAAAAAAAGGAAAAATTGAGTTAGCAAAAGGGGGTACCTTATTTTTAGATGAAATTGGTGAAATGCCAATGGAAATGCAAGTAAAACTGCTTCGTGTCCTGCAAGATAAAACCTTTTACCGCGTGGGCGGTGTAAAAGAATTACATGCCGATTTTCATATTATTGCTGCTACGAATCGAAACTTAAAAGAACAAATTGCGAAAGGAAAATTTCGTGAAGATTTATTTTATCGTTTAAACGTTGTAAGTATTGATGTACCGCCACTGCGTGAAAGAAAAGAAGATATTGTGGAGCTCATCCACTCTTTCTTATATGAGTTTTCGATTCAATATAACCGTCCAATTCAAAGTATTCCGCAAGACGTTATGTATGAATTGCTTGAGCATAAATGGCCCGGTAACATTCGCGAACTGCGTAATGCCATTGAACGGCTCGTTGTTTTTGCGACAGATGGAATCATAAAACGAGAAGACCTTCCCTTCTCTACAAAAACACAAAAAGAACAACCGCCGGTTCCTCTTAGAGTAGATATAACAGAAGGCGAACTACTTGATGATGCTTTAAACAAATACGAACGAAATATCATTCAACATGCACTTGAATTAGAGAATGGCAATAAACTTGCTTGTGCGAAACGTCTTGGGATTACACGGGCAACCTTATATAATCGCATGAAAAAATTAAGCATCCCATTTTAATCTTTGTCTAGATTGGCATGTATTTTGCATATAAATTAGCAAACAACCAATCTAACAAGGGGGATTTGTCATGAACATTGCAGACGATTTTGTCATTTGTCGTTGTGAAGAAGTAACATACAAGGAACTGCTTCATACAGCGAACACATATAACTGCTCTACACGAGAATTAAAACTACGTACCCGAGCGGGAATGGGATTTTGCGGGGGCCGAACATGTAGATGTGCACTAGAAAGCTTTATATCATCCCGGGAACAGAACCATCAGCCATTAAAACATCAACCGCCGGTTCGTCCCATTACCTTTGACTTGTTAGGTGATAGAACATGAGTAATCGTATCATTCATCACCCAATTCTCGGTAACCTATCAGACAGCAAAACCATCTCTTTTACATTTAACGGAACGAAGTATGAAGGAATCGCTGGCGAAACAGTCGCCGCTTCCCTATTCGCCAATAACATTCGGACTTTCCGTGTTCATGAAGAAACAGGAGCCCCGCGCTCTATTTATTGTAATATTGGCCATTGCTTTGAATGCCGCGTCACAATAAATGGCAAACCAAATGTGCGTGCATGCATGACTGTAGTTGAAGATCAAATGATAGTACAAAGCGGCTTGCAGCAACCTACTCCTTTAAAAAAGGAGGATCACATATGATTGATGTCATCATTATCGGCGCCGGTCCTGCTGGATTATGTGCAGCTATCGCCTGCAAAACATATGGATTATCCGTTAGAGTTTTTGATGAATTTATCAAACCTGGAGGGCGCCTCCTTGGGCAACTTCATCAAGAACCAAACGGTACATGGTGGAATGGTATAGAAGAAACAAAGAAACTACAAAAACAGTTACAAGACTTAGCACTTCCTATTGAATGCGGTGTAACCGTACATGATTTAGAAAAAAATGAAAATGAATGGGCTGTTCATACAAATATCGGTACCTTCCAAACAAAACACGTTCTTCTTGCAACAGGAGCAGCTGAGTTCCCAACTCCGCTTCCCGGCTGGACCTTGCCTGGCGTTATGTCCATTGGGGCTGCACAAGTTATGACGAATGTACACCGCGTCAAAGTCGGTAATAAAGGAATCATTATTGGGGCAAATATATTATCATTTGCGATTATGCATGAATTACAGCTTGCTGGACTGGAAATTGACAGCATCGTCTTACCACCAAAACATACAGTAACAAAGCAAAGTGCACAACCGCTTCATGTTTTGAATTCTTTGCTTCACGTTGCTCACATCGCTCCCTCCCCTTTATTAAAAATCGGGAGCCGCTTTATGAAACAGCGTGCAATGCGAAAATTAGCTATTCAATTTTATCCAAAGCAAGGAATGAAAATTTGGAATGTACCGCTTCATTTGCGAAAAGCTGCCGTTGAAATTATCGGAGACAAGCAAGCCCAAGCTGTGAAGATTGCTACGATTACATCAGATGGAGAGATCATTCCTGGAACTGAAGAAATACGTCCTGTTGATTTTGTCTGTATTGCTGGTGGGCTTTATCCACTAGCAGAATTAGCAGCTGTCGCTGGATGCCCTTTTCATTACATCGAAGAACTTGGCGGGCATGTTCCGCTTCATAATGAAACAATGGCTACACCGCTTCCTGGTCTATATGTTGCTGGTAATATTACAGGAATTGAAAGCGCGAAGGTTGCAATGGCACAAGGAACCGTTGCCGGCACTGCCATTGCAAAGGAAATACAACCATCTCATTCACATCTCGATTCTTTACTACAGCGCGCGATTCAAGATGTGAAAAGAACGCGGGAAAATGCAACAATTCAATTTCACCCGCATATTTCTAGAGCCCGCGAGCAACTGCTTGCCCTCTCTCAGCAGATATGAAGGTATGAATGTTTAACAAATACAGAAAAAAGCTGTTCAAAAGCCACACAGTGTCTAACTTTTGAACAGCTTTTTTCTGTTTCCTGTATAAATTTCCGTCTTCCCCAAAAACTAACGAGAGCATTCCATATAAGGGAAAGGAGTGAAAAATATGTTTGGCTTACCACGAAAAAATGATAAGGCTAAAAATAAAAAAACGAGCTGTACCATTCCAGAATTTATTCATACGATGAAGGAATCTACTGATTTTGTTTCTTACAACATTACAGAAAACAGTGCATTATGCCTTTTTTATTATAAATCTGTCGTAGAAGCACTTATCATTAAACAATTTATTTTAACGCCTATCAAAAAACAATTAGAACATATTCAAGACATCGCTGACTTAGCTAACATCGTCTCTATTGAAGACATTGTTATCTCACCTTCCATTGACGATATTCGTGAAAAGTTATTGGGGGGATATGTACTCGTTAAACTACAAAATATATCACAGGCTGCACAATATGCTCTAATTCGAGCAGAAAGTACCGTTCTTGGTAAGCGTTTATATAATGATACAGAAAATGAATATAGCGTAATTGGACCAAAAGTTGGTTTTGTGGAAAATATTGATACAAATCTCCATTTGTTACGTCGTAACATCGTATCTGAACAATTGATTTTTAAAGAGATTATTGTTGGCTCTCTCTCTAAAACAAAAGTTACAATTGCTTACATAGAAGGAATTACAAACAAACAGCATATTAACACCGCTATTCAGCGATTACAGGATGTTGATTATGATGTTCCTTTCGATGCAACAATAATTGAACAACTTGTTAGTGACAATAGTAATTCACCGTTTCCCTTGCTTTTACCAACGGAACGGGTAGATCGTGCAGTATCCGCATTAGTGTTTAGGCAAGTATTAATCTTAACAGATGGTTCACCTTATGCATTAGCTGGACCGACAACATTATTAGATTTCTTTATTTCTCCAGAGGATTACTATTTACCATGGATTGCAGGTTCATTTTTTCGCATGATTCGCTTTTTTAGTGCCGTATTTTCATTATTCTCATCTGCAATTTATACAGCTGTATTAACATATCACTATCAAATGATTCCTACAGATTTATTAGGGCCTATTATTTACTCTAGAGCGAATGTCCCATTTCCGCCCATTTTAGAAGCACTCTTTTTAGAAATTACAATTGAGTTATTGCGCGAAGCCGGCGCCCGCTTACCTACAAAAGTAGGACAAACAATCGGTATCGTTGGCGGAATTGTAATCGGACAAGCTTCAGTTGAAGCCGCTTTAACAAGTACAATCTTATTAATTGCTGTGGCTTTATCTGCACTAGCTTCTTTCACAACCCCAACTGTGAAAATGTCTACAACCATTCGCTTACTCCGATTCCCACTCATCCTTTTAGCGGGTGCCTTCGGAGGACTTGGCCTTATTTTAGGATTTGTTTTTATATTGGCACATCTACTGCATTTAAAATCACTTGGATCGCCTTACTTATTACCCTTATATCCATTTCGTGGTCTCAGCTCAGCAGAAGGCTTCATTCGCTGGCCATTTAGCCAAACGGCTCAACGCCCTTCTTTTTGGCGCCCCAAATCAAATTGGCGCTATAGCCCAAGGCAAGCAAAAAGAAAACGTGATGGTGGAGAAAAATGAGAAACATTCTAATTTTATTCATAACGGTGCTTTTATGCTTCCAAACCGCTTGCACGCAAACAAATATAGTAGATACGCAAAGAATCATTCACATAGCTGGATTCGATATAACAAAAGACAAAAAATTTCAAGGTACGATCTTATACCCTGACTACACGCTTGGTGTAAAAACAAAACCAAAAACTCAGTCAACCACTGCAAGATCTCTTGAAACGATTGCTTCTCATTTGAATGCAAAATCACCTCACAATGTTGTTTTAGGGCAAATGCGTGTCGTGTTATTTGGAAAATCTATTGGTTCACATGGAATTGATGAAATCATCAACAATTTACAACGCGATCCTAATATTGGACGAGATGTACAATTAGCACTTGTAGATGGTTCAGTCAAAGAACTTCTAGAATATGTCACATCAAACGGTTCATTGTATCTATCTGACTTACTTGAACAAAATATAATGAATGAAAATATTCCTCGGACAGCTTTGAATATTTTTTTATACGATTATTATTCATTTGTGTGCGATCCATTTCTTCCTTACATCCAAATCGCTGATAATCACTCGGTTTCTGTAAAAGGTCTTGCTTTTTTAAAAGGTGATAAAGTGGTAATGTATACCGATAAAAAAGACTCTTTTTTAGTAAAATCGCTCCTTAATCCGACTAAAAATGGTCGTTATGAAACACAAATAAAAAAAGATAATCATAAAGGTCTTGTTGTAATACAAAATTTATCCGGAAAAAGTGTCTATCACGTTGATCAAACGGGCGCCACTCCTAAAGTAACTATCCGGTTAAAATTAAATGGATTAATAAAAAACTCTCCTAGTTGGATTGATTTATCAAAAAAGGAAAATATAAGATCTGTTAAAAATCAAGTAGAGCAAAATATTAAAAATCAGTCTCAAAAATTGATTCAGCAATTTCAGCAAAAAAAAATAGACCCTTTAGGAATACGCGACCAAATTAGAAGTCGATCAAGAAAATGGACCATACAACAAATTCAAGCAATGTATCCATCTATAGATATTAATGTTGAATCTGATGTTAACGTTGTACAATCTGGTATCGGAGAATAGTGAGGTGATAAGATGGATACAAACAGTAAAGAAATAACTGTCTCCCCTTACTTAGTATTTTTTTTGATTCACTCTCTTCAAGTTGGTATCGGAGTTTTAGGTTACCAACGCATTATTATAAAAAGTGCCGGTTATGATGCTTGGATTTCCCTTATTCTTGCAGGAATTGCAACTCACATTGTATTATATTGTATGCTAAAAATGTTGGAAAAAGATAACGATCTAATCAATATTCATACAACATGCTTTGGAAAATGGATTGGTTCCTTATTTTCTTTGCTTGTTACGATTTATTTTTTATTATTTTGTCTCACTGTCCTTCGTACATATATCGAAGTAATTCAAGTTTGGGTATTCCCGACCATTAAATTATGGAAACTAACTTTAATCTTTTTATTAGTCACTCACTATATTATAAAAGGTGGGTTCCGTTCTGTAACCGGAATATGTTTTTGGGGAATTGTACTACCTATTTTCGTATTGTTCTTTTTAATTTTCCCAATGAAATATGCACACGTTCGTAATATTCTACCAATTTTCACCCATTCACCTTTAGATATTGCGAAATCAGCGAAAGACTCTGCTTTAGAATTTTTAGGATTTGAAGCGCTACTTTTCTTTTATCCACTTATTGAAAAAGGAAAATCTTTAAAAAGATGGGCACATGGTGGCATTGCTTTCACAACTATCCTTTATGTACTTTTAGCGCTTATCTCTTTTATGTACTATAGTGAAGGATTATTAAAGCATACAATTTGGCCTACGTTAACAATGTTAAAAATTATTAAAGTCCCTTTTATTCAGCGGTTTGAATATATTATTATTTTTGTATGGTTTCTTATCATTTTACCGAATCTCTGTTTAACAATATGGTCCTCCTGTCAGTCTATGAAGCGTTCATTCCGTATCCCATTTAATATCACACTACCTTTTTTTATTCTTGTCGTATACATTTCTTCCTTATTTTTTACAAACCGAGAAAGTATCAACACATTAAATACAATTTTATCCGAGACGGGTATGTACATTGTATATGTCTATATCCCTCTCCTTTTTCTATGGCACTCCATTCGATGGCGCTTGAAAAATAAACAAAACAAAACTTCTTCATAGGAAAGCACTAGAGAGTTTGGTACAATTTTACTAACACAAAAACAAAGGGGAAATGCAGATGAAAAAGTATCTATTCTCTCTACTTGTAATAAGCAGTCTTACGCTTTCTGGATGCGGCGCAGCAGATAAGAAAGAAACGTCTGAACCTAAAGAAAAACATGCTTCCCACACCCAGCAAGGTGATATTCAAGAAACGACAAAAGGAATTGATACACTCCCAACATTTTTGGACAAGCTAGATCCACAAATGAAAGACATTTATGCAGTTGCAGGAAAAAATGCCGAATTATTAAATTGGATACCTTGTTACTGCGGTTGCGGTGAAAGTGTGGGGCATAAAAACAATAAAAACTGTTTTATCCAAGAAATTAAACCAAATGGAGAAGTTGTTTGGGATTCTCACGCAACGACTTGTGTAAACTGTTTAGAAATTGCGGTCGAATCTGCATCGATGCGGCAAAAAGGAAAATCCACTCTTGAAATTCGAAACTACATTGATAATAAGTATAAAGAGGGCTACGCAAAACCAACGCCTACTCCAATGCCAAACGCATAAAAACGAGGAATTTCCTCGTTTTTTATTTTTCACTCAACATTTTCCTTAACAAATTCTTTCAAGTGTTTTTCTTCTCGCTTGGTGTACACTATATATAACTCCTCAGTAAGGAGGGTACACCATGCACACATATAACGACTACGATAAAGCTCTCTATTACACGTATTGTTGTAATTGGGATAAGTTGCTTGTTTTAATGGTACAAACCGATGATCAATTATTTTCTAAACGAATCGAGCATTTTTTACATGCTTACAAATATGCAAAAGAACTACCAGAAGTAGATAAACAACTCCAGCTTCTATTTCAATATATCGATCATGCTTCACAAAAGTCACATATAGAAGAAATAGATCAAGTACAAATGTAAATGAAGCGCTATTCTCCCTCTCGAGAATAGCGCTTTTTGAATATTTTTCCATATAACCGTTCATAATACATATATCAATAATGGATGGACGTGATTCTTTGCATAAATCCTTGTGCGTATTTCTCTGTATGATTATATTGCTTATCGGTTGTGAAAAAGCGAATAATCCTCATTCGTTTCACGGAGTAAAACAGGAAAAAGACGTATGGAATATGTTAATTATCGGCAGCGATTCACGAGGCGAACAACAAGCTCGTGCTGATACAATTATGATTGCCCAGTACAATAAAAAAGAAAATACAGCAAAACTCGCTTCTATTATGAGGGATAGTTATGTAGAAATTCCTTCTTATGATAAAAAATATAATAAAATCAATGCCGCCTATTATTACGGCGGTCCTGAATTATTACGCAAGACGATTCAACATAATTTGGGAATTGATGTTTCTCATTATGTTACGATTGATTTTGAAGCATTTGTGAAAATCGTAGATACTGTCGCACCTGAAGGGATTGACGTAAATGTTACACAAACAATAATCGATGATATGGGATTACATTTACAACCAGGCGTGCAGGCTCTTCATGGCAAAGATTTATTAAAGTATGCGCGTTTTCGCCATGATACTGAAAGTGATTTTGGCCGCGTGAAACGGCAACAAGAAGTACTGCAAGCATTAAAACAGTCATTTACTGATAAAATTCATTCTATAGACGATATACTCGATTTACCAATAATGGCACATAAAATTTCTCCATATGTAAAAACAAATCTAGATATACCAACGCTACTTTCACTTAGCAATAGTATATTCCGTCAACCTACTACAAAAATAGAAACAATGCGAATTCCCATTGATAACGAATACGAACCTACTCTTATCGAACATGCTGGTTCTGTATTACAAATTCATCCTGAAAAAAATAAAGAAGCCATTCAAAACTTTTTCCATGTGACAAAACCCGTAAATCGCCCTTAAAAACAAGGTTTATACACCTTGTTTTTTTCATTTCCAAGTTTTCTCCTCATAAAACTTTCCTTGATAAAAATATTTTCTCTTTATTTTCTTGTCCTCTTCATACTATAATTTAGTATGTAACTATTATAAGAGAGGTAAAAAACATGACACGTGAAACAAAACAAGAATATGCATTGCTTGCTGCTTGGGGAGCTTCTTTTATTGCGACACTTGGAAGCTTATATTTTTCTGAAATTATGAAGTTTGAGCCTTGTGTACTTTGTTGGTATCAACGCATTTTTATGTATCCATTTGTTTTATGGCTTGGCATTGCAGTTGTAAAAAAAGACTACCGCATTGCTACATACTCTTTACCAATTGCAAGTATCGGTGCCTGTATTTCGCTCTATCATTATGCGATTCAAAAAGTTTCCGCATTCTCAGAAGCAGGAGCAGCTTGTGGCCGCGTGCCTTGTACGGGACAATATATAAATTGGTTTGGATTCGTCACAATTCCGTTTTTAGCACTTATCGGATTTATCACAATTGCAATTTGTAGCTTTATTGTAATTAAAAACAAATAAGGAGATGAAATCATGAAAAAAATGCTTATCTTTGGCGGTATCATTATCGTCTTATTTGCGGCTATTTTTGCTGTAACGAAAATGGAATCAAATAAAGAGAAAAGTTATTATACAAATAAAATTTCTTCTGATGAGATCCGTAAGAATAATGAAGAGAAGAAAGAACAAACGATTTATTTCTATCAAACAGGTTGTGTACACTGTGAAAAAGTTACCCCTGTTGTTGTTCCAATGACGAAAGACATGAACATTGATATGAAAGTTATTGATATTTTAAACGACAACCCAACTTGGGATGAGTATAAAATTAAAGGAACACCAACGATTATTCATTTTAAAGATGGTAAAGAAGTAAGTCGTATTCACGGCGAACAGTCAAAAGAAGATTTTGAAAAATGGTTTAAGAAAAACAAAAAGTAACGAGAAAAGGAAACTCCTTCTATACATGAAACGTGTGTAAAATCCCACACTAATGTATAAGGAGGGGGATTTTTATGCCAGAAGTACGCTGCTCTGTTTCCAATTGTTCATTTTGGGGACAAGGTAACTTTTGTCAAGCAACTTCAATCTTTGTTCAGCCTGATGATCAAAACACGAATCAATCAGATACTGACTCTTATACAAATTCGGCCTTAACAGGCGAAACACTTGAAAGCTCTGCAACAACAAGTGTTGAAACATGCTGCCAGACGTTTAGACCGAAATATTAATACATGAATCCCCATCCATTTTTGAGATGGGGATTTTTCTTTCATATATAATATGTACAAACTATGGCACAATCGCTTATCTTCCAACGCCTAAAGATATAGAAGCATACCGCTAAAGGTATGCTTCTATATCATAACAACCCCATATTTCCAAGCATCATGCATCAGCGTCATATACAAAATCAATATAAAAACGCTTCCAAATAATGTTACCCAGCGATATATTCCATCTTCTCCTTCCCTTGCTTCAACAAAGGACCAAATAAAGCCAACTAAAAGTATTAAATCAATAAAGGTAATGTAAAAATCAAACATAAATGATACGTACAGATAAATAATAAATAAACAATTCGTTAACAAAAAGATTTTAAATGCAAATTGGCTATTCCCTTTTCTCATAACATACCCGCCCCCAATCTGTACTGTATTATATTCACAAGAACAGAATAGTTGCGATTGGGCAGGCTAATTTACACTTTGCCATATTTCCATCCTATACATCGCGGCTATGAAAACAAATGGAGATTTCCACTCATTCGCTCTCTTTGTTTTAACACGGCATGGGGCTAAAAAAGCACTGATCGCTTCTAGCCACCGGTGGATCCTCTCCTCTCTCCCACCCCAAAAGAAAGGTCTTTCGCCTTTTCTTTATACAGTAAATAAGCTATCGTCTATTTACGATAGCTTTTATGGTACATTATATTTCCGTTTATAAATATTGCTTAAAATGGAATAAGGAACTTGTTCATAACGAATTTTCTCCCCTGTTTCATCCATAATATACAAATTATTTCCTATATAATAGCTGCCATTTTTCCCTCGGGAATAAACAGCATATCGTTCATTTGGCAATACCGTTATTACTTCCGTAAATTGACCATTAGGTTCCTGCCAAAATATATTCATGCGATCCACAAGTGTCAATGTTCCAATTTGTTCTTCTTCTATTATTCGTCCATTCCAGCTTATAACACGATACCCGAGCTGATGCGCTGCATATTCTGGAGATGTGTAAAACTGCGAAATAATGACTTTTGTTTGTAACGATACCCGGTCATATAACCATTGTATATCGCGATCATGCATGCGAATACAACCATTTGATTCCCTTCCTCCAATGGTTCCTTCTCGATTTGTACCATGAATTGCATATTCTTTTTCATTTAAACCGAGCCACCTTGTTCCAAGTGGATTATTCGGTGCACCACCTGGAATCTTCTTACGGTGATATTCTTTGTTTTTATATTTATTAATGATACAAAACGTACCTTCAGGAGTCGGAGTTTGGCGCTTTCCAGTTGTAACAGGAAACGTTCTTACATAGTTTCCATTTTCAAAAAAAGATAATTGATTTGTTTTAAGGTTAATTAGTATTAAATGATCGCTACTAGCAAAAGTGCTAATTGGCAGACAGAAAAAGAGTATTACAACGAAACATATCTTTTTCATTCATATCCCCCCAAGCATCCCCCTTTAAAATTGACCATAATATATGAGGGTACAATTAGCTTTTACTATGAGCTCTATTCTTATGAATGAAAATACAAAGCGCCTCCCTCTTATTTTTATCCATTTACAATTACACCACCATTTACATGAAGAATCTGTCCTGATACGTATGTGGAATCTCCTGAAGCTAAATATACATATGCAGGTGCTAATTCGTATGGTTGACCAGGTCGCTTCATTGGAACATTACTTCCAAATTCAGCTACTTTTTTCTTATCGAAACTTGCTGGAATAAGCGGTGTCCAAATCGGACCTGGTGCAACTCCGTTTACGCGAATCCCTTTTTGAACTAAAGACTTTGCGAGAGAACGCGTAAAAGCAACAATCGCTCCTTTTGTTGCGGAATAATCAATAAGCTGTTCATTTCCCTCATATGCAACAATAGAAGCTGTATTTATGATTACATCTCCTTGCTTTAAATGTGCGAGAGCGGCTTTTGTAACGTGAAAATAAGAAAAAATATTAACGCGAAATGTTTTTTCAAGTTGCTCTGCTGTAATGTATTCCAAACTTTGCTGCGGATATTGCTGCGCAACATTATTTACAATAATATTCAGACCACCTAGCTGCGAAGCCGCTTCCTTTACAATGTTCTGACAATGTTGTTCACTACTTAAATCACCTGGAAATAATATGCATTTTACACCTTGTTTTTCCACAAGTCTTGTCGTCTCATTTGCATCTACATGCTCATCTAAATAAGCAATAGCAATATGTGCACCCTCTTTAGCAAAAGCAATGGCAACTGCCCTTCCAATTCCACTATCTCCTCCTGTAATAAGTACATTTTTCCCTCTTAACTTTTCACTACCACGATAATTCGGATCCTCGTACTTCGGAAGAGGGTTCATCATCGATTCTATTCCTGGCTGTTTATTTTGGTGTTGCGGTGGCAACGTTAAAAACTTTTTTTGTTCTGCCATGAATCTTTCAGCTCCTTCTCATTTCTCTTTCTTATGATGTACACAATTATGAAAAGTACTTATAAGAAGGGAAAAACCGAAACATAAGAGTATTTTCTTGATTAACATTCGAAATTAAGACATAAAATATGAATTGTTATAAACTTTTTATGCAAAACGCTTGCAAAACACTTAAAAAACGAATATTATATATAACTGTTGTGATTATCATTCGTAAACAGAAAGGATGTTTATATGTTTAACCTTTCAAAACATAAAACTTCTATAAAAACTGAAATTATGGCAGGTATAATTACCTTCTTAACAATGGCATATATTATTGTCGTAAACCCTATCATCCTTGGCGATGCAGGTGTTCCATTTGAACAAGCATTTACAGCGACAATTATTGCAGCTGTTGTCGGAACATTATTTATGGCAATCTTTACAAACTTACCAATTGCAATCGCACCAGGTATGGGACTTAACGCTTATTTCTCTTACTCTGTTGTAAAAGCACATGAAGGTATGACATTTACAATTGCATTCTCTGCTGTATTCGTAGCAGGCATGATTTTAATTTTGTTATCATTCACATCATTCCGTACAAAATTAATGGAAGCTATTCCTGAAAACTTAAAACATGCAATTACTGCTGGTATTGGCTTATTTATTGCTTTTATCGGTTTACGTATGACAGGAATTGTAGTGAAACATGACTCAAACTTAGTTGGACTTGGAGACCTTCATTCTGCTCCAGTACTACTAGCTTTAGCTGGCCTTGGGATCACACTTATTCTTATGTCTTTAAACATAAACGGCGCATTATTCTTCGGAATGTTATTAACAGGAATTATCGCTTATTTCACAGGACAGTTAACATTCTCAAACGGCATTACATCAATGCCTGGATTACCAGAAGGAATCATTGTTTCTAACCCAATTACAGCAGTTTCTGATGTCATTAATTACGGGTTATACGGCGTTGTATTCTCTTTCTTCCTTGTTACGCTATTTGATACAACAGGTACACTACTTGGTGTTGCGCAGCAAGGTGGATTTATGAAAGATGGCAAACTTCCGAAATCAGGACGAGCTCTTCTATCTGATTCTTTCTCAGCAACAATTGGATCTATGTTCGGAACAACACCATCAACAGCTTATATTGAATCATCTGCTGGTGTTGCAGCTGGTGGCCGTACTGGTTTAACAACAATAACAGTTGCTGCACTATTTGCAGTTGCTGCATTCTTCGGTCCTCTAGTAGGTGCTGTTTCTGGCGTATCAGCAATTACATCTCCATCATTAATTATTGTTGGTAGCTTAATGATGGGATCTGTACGTCACATTGATTGGGATACATTTGACGAAGCATTCCCTGCATTCTTAGTAATCTTAAGCATGCCACTTACATCAAGTATCGCAACAGGTATTGCACTTGGATTCATTTCATATCCACTTATGAAAATGGCAAAAGGACAATTCCGTGCTGTTCATCCTCTTGTATACGTATTTGGGATTTTGTTCGCTTATCAGTTGATTTTCTTACCGCATTAAAGTTCCTCGTAATGAGGAACTTTTTTTTATAAAAAGTGTTTGACAACATTATATAAATGTGGAATAATTCGAACTAGTTAAATATTTGATATCTTATCAAGAGCAGGTGGAGGGATGAGCCCTACGAAGCCCGGCAACCGACCCATAATGGGCACGGTGCTAATTCTTACAACACATTGTGTTGAAAGATAAGAGTAACGTGATAAGACGTCTTTTCTCTGTGAAAAGACGTTTTTTATTTCCTCTTCTCCCCTCTCTTCTTACATTTAGGAGGGATTTTTTTATGAAAAAATTGTGTTCCATATTATTAATCATTCTCTTGTTCGCATTAACAGCCTGTACAAATGAGCAAGATGCTGTTTCTTCACAGAAACAACAAACCATCAAAAAAGAAACGACCTCAACGCAAAGTAGTTCGAATACAGAAATTCCAAAACAAGTGCAAAAACCGTTAAAAGTTGCTTTAATTATGCAGATGTCTATCGGGACATTCTCCTCCCAATATATTGAAGGTGTAAAAAAGCAGATTGAACAATTTGGTGGTAGCGTACAAGTGTACAATTCCGATAATGACCTGGCAAAAATGGCAGCGAATCTAGATACCGCGATTAATTCGAAAGTTGATGGAATCTTAATTGACCACGGTCGCTCTGAGGCGTTAAAGCCAGGTGTAGAAAAAGCATTACAAGCAAATATTCCAGTCGTCGCATTTGATAATGATTTACGTTTACCTGGTGTAACTGTTATTGATCAAGACGACTATAGTCTCGCATGGAAGTCGTTAAAAACATTAGCTGAAGATTTAAATGGCAAAGGAAATATAGCTGTAGTATGGGTTGGCGGCTTTGCTCCAATGGAACGTCGTAGTGTTATTATTGATGCATTTTATAAACGTTATCCAAATATAAAAGAAGTGGCTCGATTCGGTACTGCTAGTAATAACACGCCACTAGATACACAAACACAAGTAGAAGCATTATTAAAGAAATATCCTAACAAAGGCGATTTACATGCTATTTTTGCTTCTTGGGATGAATTTGCCAAAGGGGCTGTAAAAGCACTTGAACAAGCTGGTCGCACTGATATAAAAGTATACGGCATTGATTTAAGCAACGAAGATTTACAATTAATGCAAAAAGAAAACTCACCTTGGGCTGCAACAACTGCAACTGATCCAGCTGAAGTAGGTAAAGTACAAGTGCGCTTCCTGTATAAAAAAATTGCCGGCGAACATACGCCAGATATTTACTCGTTAGACCCATACCTTGTAAAGAAAAATAGTTTACCTACAGAAAGTATCACTATGGAACACTTATCTAGATACATAAGCGGCTGGGGAAATTCAAAAGATGCGTACTCACCTTGGATGAACAAATTAGAGAAGGAGAAAAAACGATGACATTCTCACTTCAAAACATTACACATTCTTATACAACTACCCCTGTGCTACAAGATGTTTCCATAGAGGTACAAAAAGGACAAATTCATGCGTTACTTGGAATGAATGGTGCAGGAAAAAGTACTTTATTAAAAATAGCAACTGGCGAAATCCGTCCAGTTGCCGGAAAGATAAAAATTAATGAACAAACCATTTCTTTCACTTCGCCAAAAGATGCAAAAAAACATGGTATTGCTTTCGTTACACAAGAAGTAGATCACGGACTTATTCCAAATTTGTCTGTATTAGAAAATCTACTAATCGATTACTTAGCACTAAATAGTAAAATTCTATTCTCAAAATCACAACTAACACAGCTTGCTAAAAAATATTTGCAAGCCGTGCACATCGATTTAAACCTTTGGGAAGATATTTCAAAGTGTTCTTTACATGAAAAACAATTACTTCTTATTGCAAGAGCATTATCAAATAACACAAGTTATCTCTTATTAGATGAACCAACGTCTTCACTTGGACCGAAAGAAGTCGAAAACTTTGGAGATCTATTGCAACAGTTAAAATCACAAGGAATCGGAGTCATATTAATTTCTCATCGTCTATCAGAAATCAGAAGATTTGCAGATGTTGTAACTGTATTACGAAATGGTACCATTTCATTATCAGAAACTATCACAAAGATTACTGACCAACAAATTGTTGAAGCTATGACAGGAAAAGAACTTACAATTCCAATCAATGCACAAATAAAGCAGCCTACAGAAGATCTATTTCAAGTTCAACATCTTCAGTTACACAAAAATCGTTCTCCTATTTCTCTTACTATTCGAAAAGGAGAAACAGTTGTTATATATGGATTAATCGGAAGCGGAAAAACAACACTTGCAGAAACATTATTTGGGGCTCGTCATGCTTATCAAGCAACGATAAACGACCAGAATATAACCATTAAGACACCAAGCGATGCCATTCAAGCGAAGATTGCACTTGTACCTGAAGAAAGGCGAAAACAAGGATTATTTTTATCTGAAAACATTATAGAACATGTGAATTTACATCAATTAGGTCGGAAACAAAAAAAGGTAGAAATCCAATGTGCTGAAGCAGCTATTGATTCATTCAGCATTTCACCAAGTAACTCAAAAGCTTCCGTCCATTCACTTAGCGGCGGTAATCAGCAAAAAGTTTCTATTGCGAAATGGACGGGCTTTAAGCCCAATCTCTTTCTTTTAGATGAACCAACAAAAGGTGTCGACGTAGCTGCAAAACAAGACATTTTCCAATTTATTCGGCACATTACAGAGAATGGCAGCTCCGTTCTCTACTTTACAGGCGAACAGGATGAAGCATTACACATTGCTGATCGTATTTTAATACTAGTGAATGGAGCATTTGTAGGTGAATACCTTCCTCATGAACTTTCACCTGAACAACTTTTACATTTATCTGAAGGGAGCTATTCCGTTGAATCTAGTTCACGAAACTAAAACGAAAAAAACATTCCTATCTACTAATCTTTTTTATCAATTTAGTACAATTGCTATTATTATAGGGGTGACAATTTTCTTCTCAATTGTAAACGATTCTTTTTTAACTTATAACAATATTAGCGACATTTTACGTTCCGTTTCTATTGTTACATTACTTGCAATTGGGGTCACCTTCACATTAATTGTTGATGGATTTGATTTGTCAGTTGGCTCTACAGCTAGCCTAGCAACAATCGCCTCTGCTGCATGTCTCGTTTTATATCGCCAAGAATTATGGATGACACTCCTTATCCCTATACTTTGTGGCCTATTAGTTGGGTTGTTAAATGCACTACTTATTATTCGTATTAAATTACCTGACTTACTAGCTACACTAAGTGTCATGTATATTGTTAATGGCGTACACTTAACATTTTCAAAAGGATCTTCTATTTACGAAGGAATGTCTGGAGCAAACGGAACTGCTTCAGGACATTTTATTCCATCCTTTCTATTTATCGGTCAAGGGGCTCTTGCTAACATCCCAGTTCCTGTTATTATCATGCTTATAGCAGTTCTCATTTCCTATCTATTTCTAGAAAAAACAACGTATGGTCGTTTCTTTTATATGACAGGTGGAAATCGTGAAGCTGCTAGATTAGCTGGAATTCCTACAGATCGTTACCGTTTATATGCTTATATGATTAGCGGTTTATTCGCCTCGATTGGTGGGATTATTTTAAGTAGCAGAATTGGAACAGGGCAAGTTTCAGCTGGCGCACCATTGCTAATGGATGCCGTTGCAGCTGCTTATATTGGCTATGCAATGTTTGGCGCAAAAAAACCAAATGTAATTGGAACATTTCTTGGTTCTATCTTAATTGGAATTATATTAAATGGTTTAACAATGATGAATGTTCCTTATTATGCACAAGATATTATAAAAGGTAGTATCTTAATTGGTACACTTGCATTTTCATTTACTAAAAAGAAATATACTCGAAAATAGTAAAATAAACACCTTGGCTCACAAGTTTCTTGAACCAAGGTGTTTTTTCTCTTATTCTGTTTTTATTCATAGTTGTATCGTTTAACCATCCACTAACGATTAACTCCGCAAAAACGCCTGCAAATCAGCAAATTGTCTCTTCGCATCTTTATAACCTTGATCATATAAATTTTGTAGTTTTTGCTGATCTTTCTCCATTCGATCCACTTGAAGTGGCACTTCTGGACGAATGACGAATAAATTACCGGCTAGCTCTTCTTTCTCAATATAATGAAGTGTCTCATTATATACTTCATAACGCGAAAGCATCGTATTAACAAGATTAGGATATTTCTTATAAGCCTTCGCTGCAATCCATCCAAATTTTGATTTTTTCTTAGCATATCCGTGATTTCTCGTTAAAATAACAACTGATTTTTCATAGCCATCTTTTTGTGCTTTACGAACTGGAATTGGATCAGAAATTCCTCCATCCAATAATTGTTTACCACGGTAATTTACAACTGGTGCGATAAATGGTAATGAGCTAGATGCTTGTAACAAAGTCAATGCCTCTTCATTTGTTCCTTCTTTTTCAAAATACATTGGCTTACCTGTTTCACAGTCTGTCGTCCCTACTAGAAAACGCTCTGTACTATTAAAATATGTGTCAAAATCAAATGGTACGTGCTTTTCTGGAATTTCACGAAAAATAAAATCCATATCAAATAGCTGTCGTTTTTTCCATAAATTTCTATAAGATAAGTATTTTGGATGTGTTGCATAATCAATGTTTACTGTTTTATTTCTGTTTCTCTGTCTTGAAATATATGACGCCGCATGACAAGCTCCTGCTGAAACACCAATAATATATGGAAAATATAAATCCTGTTCCATAAAGTACTCTAGTATTCCACCCGTATATACGCCGCGCATACCGCCGCCTTCTAATACTAAACCCGTATTTTCAAGCATTGTTTTCTCTCCTCTTTATATAAATCTATTTTGATTTTCCAACATATCAGTCGTGGCCATAAAAACAAAAAGTGACTCCCTACTCGTTTCCTCCTTTTGGTTTCACATAGCATGGGGCCAAAAAAGGCTCTGACCGCTTCTATCTACCGGCGAATCTTCTCTATCACCCTAAAAGAATAGTTTTAGAATTTCCATTTATATATAAATCCAATTTGATTTTCTAACATATAAATCATGGCTATGAAGAACAGAAAGAGACTTTTACTCATTTTCTCCTTCTGTTTTCACATGGTATGGGGCTAAAAAAGGCTCTGACCGCTTCTATATATGGCCGGATGCTCTCACCCATCTGAAAAGAATGGTTTGATGTTAGTTTTTTAATTTGAATTTATATATATCTAGACTCTTTAACTATTCATCTTGTTAAGTATCTCTTTCTATTATATACGAGTCTTTCCAAAAACTATATTCAGAAGGCTTAATGCGAGCAAAAATTATTCCTCTACTTTTCTAAATGCGCTCCGACATCCTTTACAAACCTTTGAATTAATGACAATTCCTCTTCTGTATACTGATTTAAAAGTACTAGCCACTTCTCTTCAGCTTGTTGATGAAGTGTCTCATGTGCTATATAAATTTCATTTCCTTTATCTGTTAAACGAAAAAATATTTCTTTTTGATTATCTAGCATTTTCATCTTTTCAACAAATTGTTTATTAAACAATTTTGTACAAATTTTAGAAATGGCTCCCTTTGTCATTCCCATCTCTTCCGTAATCGCTGTCACATTCATTAAACCTTTTGTTCCTATGCATTGAATTACGTGTAGTTCTGATAGAGACATACCGCTTACACCTGTCTCACGAAGAAACCGCTCATTATTTTCCTTCATATGCTCTTCTTTTTTATGAACAAGTGTACGAATATCCGAAAGTATTTCCATTTGCCTCAATGTACGGTCCAAATCAGATCCCCCCATAGTACTTTATAAGTTTCCACAGAAACAATTTAACTATATACCATTTTAAAATCATTTTTTTATCTTTACAAGTAAGAAAATAATGTTACAATTTATTTAGTTTCCGAAGAAACTAAATAAGGAGGGTTTATTATGAAACATTCATTATCTTCATCAAGTTTAAACTCCATTTTGTATATTGTTTGTATTAGCGCTTTATTAGGTTCTTTTACCCAAAATATTTACACACCTGTTTTACCAATGATTCAAGATTCCTTTCACACCTCTCTTTATCTTGTAAATTTAACCGTCTCACTTTTCACCTTTGTCCTTGCCATAATGCAGCTTATTTACGGGCCATTAATTGATGCAAAGGGACGCAAATATATTTTAATTCCTAGTCTATTCATTAGTACAATCGGAGCTATTGGCTGCGCTTTTACAACAAATATTTATGTATTTCTTAGTTTCAGAGCCGTTCAAGCAGTAGGCATTGCTGCCATTCCTGTTGTAGCGGCTACTATTATTGGAGACTTATTTGAAGGAAAAGAGCGCGGAAAAGCAATGAGCCTTTATCAAATGCTACTTGCTCTTGCGCCTGCAGTAGCTCCTCTCATGGGCGGCTACCTCGGTAGCATAAACGGTCACATATCTATTTTTCTTTTTTTATCTACAATTGGTGTAATCTTATTACTTATCAATATTATATTGCTTCCCGAAACGAAACCATCTATACCTAACAAAGCAAAAACAACAAATAATTATTGGCGCATCTTACAAAACAGAACTGGTTTTACTATTGCAAGTATCGGCTTTATGCAGTTTTGTATTTATTTTTGTTTTCTCGTTTTTTTACCCGCTTTATTAACAAATCTATTCCATCTAAACGCAGGTGAAATTGGAATGGTGTTTGTACCAATGTCCCTATTCATTATGCTAGGAAGTTATTGCTACAAGCTTTTACAAAGATTCCTTTCTACAAAACACTCTTTACTGATTACTAGCTTTTTCAATATCATATGCGTCATTCTATTCTCTTTCACATACCATCTAAGTATTCCCATGGTTCTCCTTGTCACATCCCTATACGGCTTTAGCATGGGGTTATCCATGCCAACACATACCACTTTATTGACAGAAGAATTTGTAGAAGAAAGAGCAACTGCCATTGGAATTTATAACTTTATTCGTTATATTGGCATGGGTACAGGACCAATTGTAGGTGGTTTCCTATTATTTAATCAAAATTACTTTTGGATCTTCTTTACAGCGGCAGTTCTTTTTCTAATCGTGGTCTTATATGCGATGAAAAAGCTAGCTCATCATCCTGTAAGAAATGCAGAAATTCAAAAGGCTAAATAACAGGCAAAAAAGAGCGTGTCCAAAAACAGCTCACAAACTGCTATTTTAAAGTAAATAAGAAGAATCCATTTTGAAGAAGTTGATCAAAATGGATTCTTCTTATGCAAATTTTAATTTTTTTATAAAAAGTTTGATCGTTTTAATATACGTTTTATCGAACATTAGCACCTGTTAGTTGATTAGTAATAGCGGTTTTCTTCAGTAGACATGGCAATTGCTTTTGTTTCATGAACTGTACCATACGGATGCTCTGGCGGTGCATAAATAGCGTAAATTTTAAGTGGTATATTCCCCATATTGGTTATATTGTGCCATTTTCCAGCAGGTATCATAATCGCATAATCATCATAGACCATTTCTTGAAAATCTAATTTATCTTTGCTATCACCCATTTGAACAAGTCCCTGACCTTCTTCAATACGTATGAATTGATCAGTTGTCGGGTGGACCTCTAAACCTATGTCATCTCCAACATTAATACTCATCAAAGTCACTTGTAAGTTGTTTCCTGTCCATAAAGCCGTGCGGTAAGTATTGTTTTGCTTAGTAGCTTGGTCAATATTCACTACAAATGGTTTTGATCCATAATCTGTTAATCTGATGCTTCCGTAATAAGGATTCCAGTTGTTATTGTTCCTATTACAATAATAAGGATTCCAATTATATATCCAATTGTTGTTATTCCAGTTGCTATGCATTGGATTTTCCCATTGATAGTGATACCATGATTTACGGTACATATTCATGCTCCTCTCATGATTTTATTTACCTTTTATCCCGCATTAACGGGCTGTAATACTCCCACCTCAAAACTTAAGAAAATGCGACGAAGTTTAGGTGGGAGATAAACAGCCCGTAAAAGCCCGATTGGTTCAACTAACAATCAGTGGGGGGTGAAGAAAACCCCCACTGATTGAAGTTTCACTTTATCCTATTCAGTTCCCTATTTATAGGGAACTGAATAGAATAAATAGGCCTTTCTTTCAAAGAAACACTTTATACTCTCTGATCTGCAACAATATGAATATCAATATGCTTTGTTTGCCTCATAATTTCATTTACAATAGATCCTTTTCGAATTTCCTCCCACCTTGTTCTTGCCGATTGCCCGAGTAAAATTTGAGTGACCTGTAATCGTTTTGCAACTTCAATAATGACATCAGCTGGCTTTCTTCCTTTCGCTTCTTCCAATAAGAAAGTAGCATGAAATTGATTCGTCAACGACTGCCACTCATCAATTGTTTGCCTTTTGCTTGCCGATAATGATTCTATATTTTCTCTTTCAACGTTTAATACATATAATTCAGCATTTAATCGATCTGCCATCCGCCAACCACGCCGGATTAATTTCTCTGCCGTTGAGCTATATTGCACACAAACGAGGATTTTTTCTTTTACGCCTATTGGCTCCGTCACCGACTGACTAATTTTCTCATCCATATCATCTGCAACTTCACGAAGTGATAACTCTCGCAAGGCGCCTAAATTATTAACCGTAAAAAAATTTTGTAAGCTTTGCTGAATTTTTTCTTTTTTGTATATCTTTCCATCAATTAATCGTTTCCGCAGCACTTCCGGTGTTACATCAACAAGTTGAATCTCATTTGCTTTTTGTAAAATAAAATCAGGAATGCGCTCTCGTACTTTTACGTTTGTAATTTGTTCTACAATATCATGAACGCTTTCTAAATGCTGAATATTAAACGCTGATAACACTGATATCCCAGCGTCCAACAATTCTTCTACATCCATATATCTTTTTTTATGTTTTGATCCTGGAATATTACTGTGTGCTAGTTCATCGACAACAACTACTTGTGGTGCTCTCTTTATAATCCCTTCTACATCAAGCTCATAAAATACTTTTCCTTTATAATTTATTTCCTTTAAAGGAATTTTTTCTAAATCAGCAATTGCTTCTTTCGTTTCTTTTCTCCCATGTGTTTCAATTAAACCTATTACAATATCAATACCCTCTTTTTTCATTTCTCTTGCATCAAACAACATTTTATAACTTTTTCCTACTCCTGGAGCAGCACCTACGTACAACTTTAACTTCCCGCGATTTTGCTGGCGTATATATTCTAAATACTCTTCCGGTGTTCGCCTTTGAAATGTTGGTTTATAATCATCTGTATACATTACGCACACAACCTTTCCTCGTAAACAACGCTACCTCAATCGATTGGATTGAGGTAGCAACAGTACTATTTCATTATTTTTTGTAATTCTAAATTTAATTTCAAAACGTTCACGCGATCCTCTCCAAATAAACCTAATGCAGCTCCTTCTGTTTGAGACTTAATCAGTTGATTTATTTTCTCTTTCGGAATATTCGTTAATTTTGAGATACGATCAACCTGTACATAAGCCGCCTTTGGACTAATATCAGGATCGAGTCCTGAACCTGAATTCGTCACTAAATCCATTGGTACTTCCATAACAGGAACAGTCGGGTTTTTCTCTTTCCAATTCGCCACGCTCTCTTCTACACGTTTTACTAAATCAGGATTAGAAGGTGCATAATTATTCGATCCCGATGCTTCTGCTTTATATTCTATACTAGAGACGCGTCCATGAAAATAACGCGGATCTTTAAAGTTTTGACCGATTAGTTTCGAACCAATCACTTCATTCTTTTCATTATATATAAGACTTCCATCTGCATTGTCCTTCATTACCGCTTGTGCAATTCCAGTTACAAGTAGTGGATATAAAAGCCCGCATAGAACAAGAAATGTAAAGGTAACGCGAATGACCGGTGAAAGTATACTTTGTTTGTTAGCCATCTTCTTTTCCCCTCTTCCTTATATAAACAATCCCACAATCATATCAATTACTTTAATCCCAATGAACGGAACAATGACTCCTCCAAGCCCATAAATCAATAAGTTACGACCGAGTAAAGCATTGGAACTCATTGGCTTATACGCAATCCCCTTCATCGCTAATGGGATGAGTAAAGGGATAATAATCGCATTAAATATTAATGCTGATAAAATAGCTGAAAGTGGCGAAGTTAATTTCATTATGTTCAGTGCTTCCATTTGTGGAATGGCTAATGTAAACATCGCTGGGATAATCGCAAAGTATTTTGCTATATCATTTGCGATACTGAATGTTGTTAGCGCACCGCGCGTCATTAACAGCTGTTTCCCAATCCCTACAACCTCAATAATTTTTGTTGGATTGGAATCTAGGTCAATCATATTAGCCGCTTCTTTCGCAGCTGTGGTTCCGCTATTCATCGCTAATCCTACATCAGCTTGTGCCAGTGCCGGTGCATCATTCGTACCATCACCTGTCATTGCTACAAGTTTTCCTTTATCTTGTTCTGCTTTAATAACTGCAATTTTATCTTCTGGCTTACATTCCGCAACAAACTCATCTACACCTGCTTCTTTTGCAATTGTTGCTGCTGTTAATGGATTATCACCTGTACACATCACCGTTTTGATTCCCATTTGGCGAAGTTGTTCAAAACGTTCGCGCATACCTGGTTTGACAGTATCTTTTAAATAGATTAATCCATAAATACGATTATCCACTGCAACTACAAGTGGTGTTCCACCCTCTTTTGAAATTAAATCTGCTTTTTGATTCAAATCTTTTGGAATTGTACCACCTTGTGCTTGTACCCACTCCATAACAGCACCAACTGCACCTTTTCTTACTTTTGTACCATCAAGTAAGTCTACACCACTCATTCTTGTTTCTGCTTTAAACGGAACAAACTCACCTTGCTCAGCAAGCTCCCTGTTATATGATAAAGCTTTTGATTTTACATATTCAATTACAGAACGACCTTCTGGTGTTTCATCTAAAACTGATCCTAATGCAGCCCATTTCGCTAATTGCTCAATTGTTTCGTTTCCTACAGGAAGCAATGTATGTGCCATCCGATTCCCAAACGTAATGGTACCTGTTTTATCTAAAATAATTGTATTAATATCGCCCGCAGCTTCTACAGCTTTCCCTGACATTGCCAATACATTAAATTTCGTCACACGGTCCATTCCAGCAATCCCAATCGCGGATAATAATCCTCCAATTGTCGTTGGAATTAAACAAACAAGAAGCGCAACAAGTACAGCAGTATCAATCTTAAATCCTAAATAATTCGTGAAAATCGGTAGTGTTACAACTACAATTAAGAAAATAAGAGTTAAACTTGTTAATACTGTGTTCAGAGCTATTTCATTCGGTGTTTTTTGACGAGCAGCCCCTTCTACTAAAGAGATCATTTTATCTATAAATGACTCACCTGGATTACTTGTAATTGAAATGGTAATCTCATCACTAACAACCATTGTACCACCTGTTACTGAACAAAAATCACCACCGGCTTCTTTAATAACAGGGGCAGATTCACCTGTTATTGCTGACTCATCCACCGATGCCAAACCTTTAATAACCTCGCCATCACTTGGGATCATTTCTCCTTGTTTTACAATAACAACGTCACCTTTTCTCAATTCAGTCGCTGATACTTGAACGATTTTCCCATTTTCTTTTACGACGTTTGCAAATACATCTTTCTTCGATTGTTTTAAAGAATCAGCCTGCGCTTTCCCGCGCCCTTCAGCCAGTGCCTCTGCAAAATTAGCAAATAAAACTGTAAATAATAGAATAAAAGAAACTGTTATATTGAACCAACCTGGTATACTACTAGAACTATTCGGAAGAAACGATAAAATCAAAGTGATTATAAATCCAATTTCCACTACGAACATAATTGGATTTTTCACCATTATTTTTGGATTCAGTTTCGCAACTGACTGTTTCATCGCATGTGTAACAATATCACGGTCCATCGTTTTCGCTTGTCTCACTTCATCTTCTACAACATGTACTTGTGATTGATTCGCTTGTTTTTCCTTTACCACTACAGGTCTCATCATTTACCCTCCATTACTTCAATGTAAGAAATTCTGCAATTGGCCCTAGCACTAACATCGGGAAGAACGTTAATGCACCAACGATTACAATTGTCCCAATGAAAATGCCCCCAAATAAACTATTATCTGTGCGGAATGTTCCTACTGTTTCTGGTACTACCGTCTTCTCTTTCAATGAAGCCGCAACAGCTAACATTGTAATTAAGCTGAAATAACGTCCTAAAAACATAACTAAACCAGTTGTGATATTCCAAAACGGTGTATTATCTGCTAAACCTTCAAATCCAGATCCATTGTTAGCAGCCGAAGACGTGTATTCATATACAACTTGCGTTAAACCATGAAAACCTGAATGAGAAATAGCATCTGTTCCTAAATGAGTTGAAAGAGCTAGTGCCGAAAACCCTAAGATCAGCAATGGATGAAATAATATCGTTACCGCAATTAACTTCATTTCTTTCCCTTCAATTTTCTTACCTAGAAATTCTGGTGTCCGTCCAACCATTAATCCAGATATAAAGACTGCAATAATTGCGTACATAATAATATTCACGAAACCTGCCCCAACGCCGCCAAACACCGTATTTAGCATCATGTTTACAAGTGGTACCAATCCGCCAATTGGTGTTAATGTATCATGCATCGTATTAACTGCACCCGTTTCGGCTGCTGTCGTTACTGTCGCATATAGTGAAGAAAAGATCGTTCCAAATCGTACTTCTTTTCCTTCTGTACTTCCTTGTACATGTTCCATACCCATTTGATTTAATGCTGGATTTCCTTGTAATTCTGATGAAACAATGGTTCCAAATCCAATTAAAAACACCATAAACAAGGAAACGAAAAGGATACGTCCTTGTTTTTTATTTCCGACCATTCTTCCGTACGTAAACGGTAAAGCTGTCGGCAATAGCATCATGAGCATCATTTGTAAAATGTTACTGATTTGTCCTGGGTTTTCAAATGGATGTGTGGAGTTTGCTCCGAAGAATCCACCACCATTATTGCCTAGTTCCTTAATGGAAACGAATGAAGCTACAGGACCGCGTAAAATACTTTGTTTCACACCTTCAATTGTGTTGGCTGTAACCGCCCCATCTAAAGTTTGCGGTACACCAAGTGCCACAAAAATTAACGCTGCCACAAATGCAATTGGAAGGAAGACCCTTGTTAAAGCTCGTGTAAAATCTACGAAAAAATTTCCAAGTTCCTTACCTGCTAATCCTCTTATAAAAGCCATTACAAGTGCTAATGTTGTTGCCGGCGCAGTAAACATTAAAAATGTAATCCCAATTAATTGTGATAAATAAGATAATCCATTTTCACCGCTATAATGCTGTAAGTTTGTATCTGCCATAAAGCTGATCGCCGTATTAAAAGCGAGCGTTGGTTCCATCCCTTCAATATGCGCCGGGTTTAACGGCAATACACCTTGTAAGCGAAAAATGAAATATACGACAACAATCATAAAACCATTGAGTGCAACTAATGATAACGCGTACTGTTTCCACGTTTGATTGTAAGACTTAACACCCGTGATTTTGAAAATCAGCTTTTCAAAAGGCCCGAATATTTTATCTAGTCTTCTACTCCCTTGAAAAGCTTTCTCTAAATAAATACCCGTTGGCTTTGCCACAAGAATAAACAATAACATTGTAATGACAACTGCAACCCAAATCATAATGTATGATTCCCCCTAATTAAAACTTCTCCGGATTTAATAACGCATAAACTAAATACACAGTAATCGCTGCGACAATAACTGATAAGGCAATCATCATGATTGCTTCCCTTCTTTCACAACTTTATCTGACCAGCTCGCAAGCCCTATCATCGATGCTACTAATACAACAAAGATTCCAATCATCACTACATCTAGCATTCCAATCCCTCATTTCAAAATGTTAATTTTTACCATTAATCCATCAAAAAAAGAACACTGAGGCTCTACTCAGTGTTCAAAAATGAACAACACAAAAGTAAACCTCCTCTCCAAACGCTTACGAGGTTAGCTGTCGGATTCGGGCCTAAAGAGTAGCCCTACTTTCGTAATGAAAGATTCACCCCAAGTGACAATGCACAAAATTGGTTCCCCCGCTCCAAATAATTGGACTCAGCGATATCAGGTTGTTTTTGGAAATTTTATGAATGATTTATGAATGTAAATATACTCCTCTCCATTTCACTTGTAAAGAGGAAAATTACCTAAAATAAGAAAATATTCAACTATTTAAACGCTTACATTTTTTGATATTAGTATTTTATCATCTGTTTTCTTGTCTTTTCTTTCTTTTACAAGAAAATAGCCTTTTAAATATGAAAGAAAAAGAGCGCATTCATATAAGTGCCTAGTTTATTGCACTTAACATTCGCTCTGTTTCCCATTCAAAATTTATTCTCTTTGTAAAAATGAACGTAAATTTCTCCCTCGAATATAAATTTGTGACAGCTCCGCATGCAGTTTCTCATATTCAATAATATCCACTTCTAAATACAAATTATCTTTCGATGGCAAGACTATATATGGATCTGGAAAAATAGGATCTTGCATGGCTAACTCTTGAACTCGCTCTACTGATACCGCCCAACGATTTGCTATATCTCCAAGTAATAACACCTTCATCTTCACTCCCCGCCCTATTCAAAAAATAAAAAATAAATATTATCACAATTCGTAAACACTACAAATTTAGCTCCAATTGTTTCATAGAGCCTTACTGGATATCGTTTATTCCTTGTAACAACTGTAATAGGCGCTTGAAAAGAAAAGCGAATGCGCTCCGTAAAGAAACTAACCGTCGGAAGTTCATCTCCTAGCAAGATTACTTTTTTTATTCCGTTACAAATACTTGTTATATTCAGTTCCTTATTGCAGTAATACGTTGATTCAAAGCCACATGCTCGTACTTCATCTGCTACATGTTCATTTACTGTAAAAATAATCATATCTTGTTGAAAAGGCACTAATTCTCGTAAACTGTTTACTTTTTCCTCTTCTCCCACACAAATGAGTGTTAATTCTTTTTCCTCACCCATGTATATCATCCTCCTTAGTATAAAAGAATTCAAATATAGATTGATATTCTCCTATACTAATCAGATCGATGAAGTGATGTATCCATCCATGCACCATCCTCTCCCAAGACGCTTACGAAGTTAGCTGTCGGATTCGGACTTTGAGAGTAGCCCTACTTTCATCATGAAAGATTCACCCCTAGTGACCACGCACAATTTGGTTCCTCCGCTCCAAATGAATTGAACTCAGCGTTACAAAAAACAGATTCTGGCTGATATAATACTCCTAAATATGGAAAAAGTAAATAATAAAAAAGCCAATTATAAAAACTGGCTTCTTCATCAAATTCTGAATATTTATGCATGAATTCCTTGGCTTCCCCCCCGATTGGTGAGGGCTAATAATCAGTGGGGGACAAAACTCCCCACCCATTAAAGTTTTACTTTATATGCAAAATGATTCGTTGGTCCATGACCACTTCCAATATTTAATTGCTCTTCAATTGCTATACTAATAAATTGTTTAGCTTCCCCTACTGCCTCTTCAATTGGATAGCCTTTTGCAAGTCCTGCCGTTACAGCGGATGCAAATGTGCAGCCACTACCATGCGTTTGTTTTGAATCAATTCGTTCACTTCTATACTCGATAAATTGTTCACCATCAAATAGGAGATCAATTACTTCATTTCCTTGATACGCTGCATGTCCACCTTTCATAAGAACATATTTAGCTCCTAATCTATGCAATTCTTTTGCAGCTTCTTTACTATCTTGGATATTGTGAATCTCCATTCCAGTTAATACTTCAGCTTCTGGTACATTCGGAGTCACTACTGTTGCAATTGGTAATAAATATTCCTTCAATGCTTGCACAGCTTCTTGCTGTAATAACGAAGCACCACCTTTTGCAATCATAACAGGATCTAGTACAATATTATTCCAACCAAATTTTTTAATATTATCTGCAACAACTTTAATAATTTCGCTACTAAATAGCATACCAAGCTTCACAGCATCTGGGGTTAAATCTGTACCAATAGAATTTAATTGTTCCTGAATGCCTTCGAGAGCAACTGGATATACCCCTTGCACACCGAGTGTATTTTGAGCCGTAATAGCTGTAATAGCTGTCATTCCGTATACACCCAGCTCTTGAAATGTTTTTAAATCTGCTTGAATACCTGCACCGCCGCCGCTATCAGATCCAGCAATTGTTAAAGCTTTATTCACTTTCATTTCACTCATCCTTTTTCATCCAAAATAACGATGATAAATTGTTTTTGCTTCTACTATATCTTTTGTTCCATGTACAAGAACCCGGCCATCTTGAAATGCAACCAATCTCTTATCTTCAACTGAAAACGATAGTAAATATGGATTCACCATTAAATCTGCTACACGATCGCGCAGCAGTTCTTTATATCGTTCAAAATCTAATCGTTCCTTATGCGGAGGTCTAATTTGAACTGTATTTCTTCCGCATAAAACTGCAGTTTTTGACGTATTATCCTTATTTAAATATGGGTACACCGCTTTCTCACCACATGAAGGACAATTATGTTTTCGAAGTTTTTGCACATTCATACATGAATATTCATTTTTCCATACATCAAACGATACAAGCCCATCCCTAAGTGCTTCGTAATCCTCTACTAAAATCTTAAGCGTTTCTGTAACTTGATGAGAAACAACGAGAGATACAGCAGGTGAAATGATCCCTGCTGTATCACATGTCGCTCCGCCAAGCGGGATGGATTGTAATAAACAAGAGAGACACGGAGTCTTTCCTGGTAAAATCGTATAAGAAAGGCCGTAGCTTCCTACACACGCCCCGTAAATCCACGGAATAGAATACTTTTGTGATATATCATTAACGATAAAACGTGTTTCAAAATTATCAGTCGCATCAATCATTACATCGACAGTCGTAACAAGTTCTTCTAATTCTTCGGCTGTTACATCTTGAACAAAGGCTTCTACAGTTACGTTGCTATTAATTGCTTGCAAGCGTCTTTGCGCTGCTACAGCCTTTGGAAGATTATTTTTCACATCCTCCTCACAATATAACTGCTGACGCTGTAAATTACTCCAATCAATATAATCACGATCGACAATTGTTACACGGCCAACGCCAGCTCTCACAAGCATCTCTGCATTCGCACTACCAAGCGCTCCAGCACCGATAATTAGTACATGCTTTTCTCCTATCTTTTGTTGCCCTTTTTCTCCAATTGGAGAAAATAGCTCTTGGCGAGAATATCGATTATTCAACTACACTCATTCCTTCTAAAGGACTACTTGCCGTCGCGCAGCGCTTACGTGCAATACGCCCTGCTTCAAATCCTAGACGTCCTGCATGAATACCTAGTTTCATTGCTTCCGCCATTTTAATAGGGTCTTTCGCACCAGATACAGCTGTATTTAATAACACGCCATCTGCGCCCAATTCCATCGCAAACGCAGCATCAGCCGGGCTACCAACACCAGCATCAACAATAACTGGTACTTTTGCTTGCTCAATAATAAAGCCTAAGTTTAATGGGTTCACAATACCTAGGCCTGAACCAATTGGTGATGCACCAGGCATAATAGCATGAACACCAAGTTCTTGTAGTTTACGAGCTAATACAACATCATCTGATGTATAAGGAAGAACAATAAACCCTTCTTCTAAAAGCATTTCAGATGCTTTTAAAGTCTCCACTGGATCTGGTAATAACGTTCTATCATCCCCGATTACCTCTACTTTTACCATGTCACAAAGTCCTGAAGCTTTTGCTAATTTTGCAATACGAACTGCTTCTTCAGCATTTTTCGCTCCCGCTGTATTTGGAAGTAATGTATATTTTTTTACATCAATTTTTTCTAGTAAATTCGGTTGCTGTGCATCAAATATATCCATACGGCGTACTGCAAATGTTAAAATTTCTGCTTCTGATACTTCAATTGCTTTTCTTTGTACATCATAGTCTGAGAATTTCCCTGTTCCTAATAAAAGTCTAGAATTGAATGTAAATGGTCCAATGTTTAACATAATCAACCGCCTCCTACGAAAGTTACAATCTCAATTTGGTCTCCATCAAAAACAGATGTATCCTGATGGTCTTCTTTTGTTAAAATATCTGCATTGCGTTCTACTACAACAATCTTTGTATCTAATCCTAAATGCGTAAGCAATTCTGCTACTGTCTTAACACTTCCCAGCACCTCTACTTGCTTACCATTAATTTTTAAGTTCAAGCTTCCATCCCCTTTCTATAAATCCATTTTGTTTTTCAAGCGTATAAGTCACAGCTTTGAAGAACAAAAGGTAATCTGCTCTCGTCTTCTCTCTTTGTTTTCATTTGGCATGGGGCAGGAAAAGGACCTGACCGCTTCTATGCATGGCTGGATACTCTCTCCTACCTAAAAAGTTGGTTTTTTATTTGCATTTAGCTAAACTGACTTTGAAAGCAATGAATCTAGTAAATCATTCCCTTGCTTTCCTTCTATTACATCTGCCATATATTGACCAGAAACAGGACTTAATAAAATACCGTTTCGGTAATGACCTGTACAAGCATATAATCCTTTTATTTCTTCATGTGCTCCCATATAAGGGACTTCATGATTAGATTGCGGGCGTAACCCCGCCCACGCACTTTCCCATTCTGCTTCTTTCAAAGCTGGTAAGATTGTGTAAGCACGCTCTAGTATTGAAGTGATACTTTCTGGTTGTACAGATTTATTAAAGGTATGAGGCTTCATTGTTGCTCCAATTACATAGCGTCCACCACGTTTTGGTGCAATATAAAAACGTTCTTGGAAAATAGGAGATTTCAGTAATGGTTTATTGCTCTTCACAGCCACCACTTCTCCTTTCACAGGATATGTACCCCACTCTTTATCAAAATGATGAAGGAGTTTTGTGCTCCATGAACCACCGGCAATTACTACCTTTTCACATAGAATCATACCTTCATTCGTAATAATCCCTACTACTCGGTTGTTCTCTATTTTGATATCAAATACTTCTGTTTGTTCATATATATCAGCTCCAGAAACGGCTGCAGAATGCGCAAATGCTTTCGTAAGTTCCGGCGCGATGACATGACCATCTTTCGGATAATATACAGCCCCCATAATGGATGAAGAGAGAAATGGCTCTTTTTCACGAAGCTCATCTCCAGTCATAAAATATGATTCTTCACCTGTTTCTTGTTGCCACTTCATAATATCTAGTATTCTTCTCTTCTCATCTTCCGTTTGAGCAATACGATAGATACCTTTCTCTTCATACCCAATATCAACACCTGTTTTTTCACGTAACGTTTCTGCAAGTTGTGGAAATATTTCACGGCTTTTCCTAGCAAGTTCAAATAGTGGATCATACGCATCCCACTCCGCCTGTACACCAAGTAAACCTGCCGCTGCTTTAGAAGCTTCAGACGCAATCCTTTGTTTCTCAACAATCGCCGCTTGGTATCCTCTTTCCGCTAGAAAATGTGCAACTGAACTACCAATTACACCACCGCCAATAATGGCTACATCATATATCTTACTCATGGTTTTCCGCCCACTTTCTTATTGTTTCCTTATACAATCTTGCTTTCTCGTATGGAGTACGATCACTGACAATTCCAGACATAACTGCAATACCACTTACACCAGACCGAAGAACCTCTGCTGCATTTTGAGGCGTTATCCCACCAATCGCTGTAATCGGTACCGTTAATCGCCTTGCCATATCTGAAATTTCTTCTAACCCTCTTGCTGGAACACCCTTCTTACAATTCGTTAAAAATACATGACCATAAACAAGGGAATCTGCACCATTTTTGAAAGCTACTATTGCTTCTTCCAAAGAATGCACAGAATACCCGACATGCAAATAAGAAAACTTTTCTTTCACAAATCTAACATCTGCACTTCGATATCCCAATTGTACGCGAGGGATATTTAATAGAATCGCAATATCAATCCGATCGTTCATCACAAGCTTAGATGCTGGAAAGCCTCTTTTTAAAAGGCTTTCCACACCTTCATACAACTCTTTCGTATTTTTCTCACGCTCACGAATATGCAAATAGTCAATCTCACCCTCAATTTGCATCGCTACATTCGTTAACTCTTCGAATGTCATCTGACCATTTGAGATCACATGGAGCTCATTTTTCATATTCATTCGCCTACTTTAAAATGTTTTCGAATAATTCATCGGCAGGAACACTTTCTTTTGTCATGCCTTTTTCTTTCAACCATTTATTTTGTTTTTCCCATGACTCTTTTGAATCCGATAAAAATGGCTCATCTTTCGTTTCCATTTTCTCTAATAAAATTTTCATACTTTCTTTTTCAACTTCTGGGACGAGCGGGAAGTTTTCTTTTTCTTGATGATCTAATAAAATATTTAGTGCCTCATCTGGATTTTTCTTCATGAAGTCGTATCCCTTTTTCGCACCACGTAAAAATGCTTGTAATGATTCTTTATCTTTCTTCAATGTTTTATCACCTGTGACAAAAACAAGTTCATGATAATTTGGCACACCGTAGTCAGCTGGGTTAAAGTATGCTGGTTCATGGCCTTGATGGCGCATAACAGGAACTTCATGGTTAATGTAAGCACCTGTAACAGCATCTACTTTTTTCGTAATTAACGCTGGTACTAAATCAAATCCAACATCTACTACTTTTACAGTATCAGGATTACCACCAGCTTCTTTTACCATCGTTTTTAAATACGCCTCACTTAAAGGTGTTCCTGAATAACCGACTGTTTTCCCTTCCAAATCTTTTGGAGACTGAATACCTGCTGATTTTAACGATACAACATGATTTAGTGGTGAGCGGACTACAGCTCCAATTGATTTCACTGGAATTTGTTCATTGGCTCTTGCGATGACAACATCTGGCTGGTAGTATAGACCAACTGTTACTTTTCCGGCTGCCGCTAATGTTAATGGATCGGTTGGATTAGAAGGGAATTTAATATTCACCTTTACTCCTTCTTCTTTAAAGTAGCCCTTTTCAATCGCTGCATAGATAAAACTATGAACTGCGTTTGGATACCAATCGAGCATAACTGTTACTTCTTTCTCGGCCTTTTTCTTGTCTGACACTGAATTGCTAGAACACCCTGCAATCATTGCAACTAATAATGTAAACACAAAGATGCGCTTTAATAATTTCATGAATGCTTCCTCCAACTAATAAATTTCTTTTCTAATATAGAAACAAGTAATACAAAGAAAATAGCTAGTAATGATAACAATACAATCGGTGCAAATACGCCTGCTCCGTCTAACTGCGTCATCATTCGTTTACTAAAGTAGCCTAAACCAGCTTGTGCCCCAAGCCACTCACCAATTGCTGCCCCAATTACACTAAGCGGAACAGCGATTTTTAAAGCAGAGAAAAAGTATGGAAGTGCAGAGGGCAACTTTAATTTTAGAAAAATATCTTTTTTCGTTGCACCATATGTAACTAAAAGCTCTTCCCATTCCTTTTTCGTACTGCGTAGCCCATCATACGTATTTACGGCAATTGGGAAAAATGTAATCAAAACAGTCACAACTACTTTGCTCCAAATAGAATATTCAAACCATAAAACAAATAATGGTGCTAGCGCTGTAATTGGAATTGTTTGCGATGCAACTAACAATGGATAAAATGCTCTTTCCATCCATGTACTAGCATTCATCAACATCGCGAGTCCCACACCGAGCACAAGTGAAATCACAACGCCTATTAACACAACGTATAACGTTGCCGGTAAATGCACAGTAAATAATATATCTCGCAGCGCCCACATTTTAGCTAGAATTGCAGTAGGAGATGGTAAGATGTACATCTCATCCACAATTCTAGCTCCCACTTCCCAAGCTATGAGCAGTATGCTACTTAAAATCAGTGCAGGCAATAACTCGATCACACGTTTCATACAAGCACCTGCCTTTGCAGCATACTAAGTAATTCATCTTTTAAAGCTAATATTTCAGGTTTATGCAAGTCTTTCCTTGAGCGATCTGGTCCAAGTGGTACAATACGTTCCGTCAAAGTTGTAATAGGCTGCTCTGTCACAACAAAAATCCGATTGGAAAGAAAAAGCGCTTCCTCCACATCGTGTGTAATAAATAAAATTGTTTTTTGCCACTGTTTCCATTGTTCAAACAACCATTCTTGCAAAGTTGCTTTCGTTAAGGCATCTAATGCGCTAAACGGTTCATCTAACAATAAAATGTCCCCGCCTGTTAATAGCGTCCGAATAAAAGATACTCGTTGCCGCATACCGCCCGACAAATCTTTCGGATATTTCCGTTCATATCCTTGTAAACCAAATTGTTCTAAAAGCTCTTTCGCCTTCAAATGCGCTTCTTTTTTCTTTATTCCCTGGCACTCTAACGGCAATGCCGCATTTTCAATAATCGTTCTCCACGGCAGAAGCATATCTTTTTGTGGCATATACCCTACAGGATGACTCGTTGTTTCTGTCAGTTGAATATTTCCAGCCGTAGGTTCTTCTAATCCTGTAATTAAACGAAACAATGTACTTTTGCCACAGCCACTCGGTCCAATGATGCTCACAAACTCTTTTTCTTGCACGAAAGCATCTAGGTCGTTTATGATTGGCTTTTCATCATAATGAAAGGAAACATTATGAAATTGTAGTATGCTCTTGCTCCTCAAAACCCCACATCTCCTTACGATACGCCATATCCCAGAATAAATACTCAAATCGGCTGGAATATAAGAAAATCTCTTCTAATTTAGCTAACTCTTGTTCAGATTTTCCAATCGCTAGTTCATTTAATAAATCTATTAACCAAATACAAAGATCTCCGTATTCTTCTGAGCTATAGCCTTGAATCCACTCCCCAAAGAACTCATGATCCCTTGCTCCTGGAATATCATTTAAACGCTTTCCAATTTCCCAATAGCTCCACATACATGGAAGAAGAGCCGCAATTAACTCTGCAAGCGTACCATTTTGAGATACTGACATCATATAGTTTGTATACGCTAAATTTTTAGCAGATGGTTTTGCCTCTTCTATCTCTTGTACAGAAATACCAAGGCGCTTTGCATACTGTTTATGAATCGTCATTTCTCCATTTAAAATGCCATCTATTTGTTCCGCAAATTTACCCATCACATGTGGATTTGTTGCCTTTACAACTCCAATTGCATATAGTTTTGCATAGTCTAGCAAATATAAATAATCTTGTACGATGTAATATTGGAATTTGTCTTTTTCTAACGTACCATCCCCCATTCCAGTTACAAATGGATGGTTATGACTTTTCTCCCAAACAGGCTGCACAGTTTCAAATAACCTCTCACAAAATTTCATTTATATTTCCCCTTCCTTTATATCTATTTATTAAAATAAAAAACCACTTCTATATAAGAAGTGGTTCAGCAAATAAGAATACATTTATTCATTGTTCCACTTCCCTACGCTAGCATAATCTAGATCAGGTCAGTAAGGGTTAAGGATTATTCCTCTCTCAGCACATAAAGCACCCCTAGTGGTTTCTACTATTCAATTATCAAATAAAAAAGCCCCGTTTCTCTGCGCAAAAGAAACGGGACTTACTACTTTAGTCCGAATTGCTTCCCTACGCTAGCATAATCTAGATCAGGTAATGAAAAGGATCTAAGACTCCCGGTCTTACTCTCAGCTGGCAACACCAGCTCTCCTAGCACAATATGAAATTACCATAGTCAGTATAACACTGTCATTGGTCATCAGCAACTGTTTTCATTTATTACAATCTCATTTATGATTAGCGGATCTAATCTTTCCATCAAGGTTCTACTTTCCACTTATATAAAATATGAAAAATAAATATTTATATAGGCATGAATCCCCATCGGCCTATGGCAGTTACAAAATAATTTTTCAACATATACGTTGATGCTATAAAAACAAAAGAAGATCTGCTCTCATTTTCTCTTTCTGTTTTAACTCGGCATGGGGCAAAAAAGGCTCTGACCGCTTCTATGCATGGGCGGATTCTCTCCCCCTAAAAAGAAAGCTTTTCTTTCGTTTTTTAATTCATATTTATATATCTATTCAGAAAATATCGATTATCTATTTATCCATATTCTAATAATCATTTATCTGTTATTCTTGTAATATATTTCGATTCCATTAAAAAACAGTTATTTTTTCTTATTTCATATTACAGTTATGTGAACAATGCACAAAGTATTATATCTTTATACTATAATAAAAAATATATTAATACATCTATGGGGGGCTAATATTAGATGGAACAGAAAGCTACAGCTTTAACGGCAACTACTGTCGCAGTCACATCTCTACTTCCATCCATAAATCAAGTAGATACACGTACTGTAGCAACTCAACAATTGCCTACCAAAAACACTCAATATATAAAACTCAATTCAAAAACATTATATTTTAATAACGAAATGAACACAAGGAATAATACTAATTCCTTAAAAAAAGCAAATACTTCATTTACTAAATCTACTAAGCTATATACAACCGTTCACGCTCATACGAAAGACCGTTCAGTACAAGTTGGTGATCAAGTTCTGATTGGACAATTATTAGAACATATGGGAAATACAGATCATTCATTTAGGCAGCATCATCATTTTGAAAAAACAAACGCAGTAAATCCACTGCCTTATTTGGTTCGGTAATATTATATGTCACGTAATATACCATTAATAATTGAGTATATAGCTTTTCTCGGTTTAATCTGTTGCTTAGTCATTTACAATACGAACCTTGTCTTTTTGGGTATCGTCATCTCATTTGTTGCTATTGAATCTTTGATGGAAGCATTCAAAATCCGACTGAAGAAACGAATTTCTCATATATATACTGCATTTATTATTATGAGCAGCTTAATAACAAATATCATTTATAGTGGTTTTCATATGGCTGCTATATTCCCTGTATTTTTTATAGGAGTACTAATCATTATTTCCCAATATATTTACATTCCTGAACACCGTAAAAATCAGCAAGAAGCTTAGAACAACCTTCTACATTTATGACTAAAAAAGGGATCTCACGTTTGAAGTGAGATCCCTTTTTCATATATGCATTATATTGAACAGCTTCTCTTTATCCACACGCATATCGCTCATAAATAAAACTTAAATTATACTTCTTTTCTAAGCCCATTCGTTGTGCATCATCGCACCAGTAAAATAAAATATCATGAATTGTTGCATAACGCTTATTCTTTAGAAATTGCTTAATAAATGACGGTAAACAATCGTGTAATTGTATAAATATATAATTCCGTAACATTTCTTCCTTATGTTCAATTCCTTTACAAACATGCATCAACTCTTCACAATAATATGCATGTTGCGGAACTTGAATCATTTCAAAAAATGGTACATATGATAATAGTTTTCCAATGAAGTGCTCATATCGATTCATAAATTCAAACGACATATGCTCCATCATTTCCTTCATTACATACAGATAATCATCCACATGAGTAGTTTTTAGAGGATTAAGACGGTCAGAAATTTGAGCAATTACAGCTCTTTGACATGCAACAACAGAGCGACTTGGTCCATAATATGTTAAAAAATCCGTACACTTCCGATATTTTTTTAATAAGTCATATATGTATAAGTCATAAACGTATGTATTACAGTATATTGCTAAATTCATCATCTCTTGATCTAATTCTTCTTTAGACAATCGTTTTGCCTGTTTACAAATATAAAAGAATGTAAGTTCCATTACTTCCTTATGTGATAATAGCTTTTCACATTTTTGAATACATTCTTCATTTAATTTAATTCTTTCCCATATCATTGCATCTCTATTTTCCAATTCTCCAATGCGATATTTTACAATTAAGTAGTTCCAAGCCACAACTTGGGTTAAAATGTCCCAAGTTTCATATTCCATGGATGTATGTACAAATTCATCTAATTTATGCTTCACCATAAATGTATAAGCTTCCTTATACCAACCAATTTTTTGGCACAAATGAACAATACGAACTAAAGTTGGTATTTCATCTTTATGAAACTGTGGCAAATCCTTCACTTTATTTATTCCATATAAAATAAACGGAGCCAAGTTTTCTTGTTTATAAAATTCTTTTTCTTTCCAGGCTAAAATTGTCCGTTCTTTGCCTTCGCCTTTTGGATGATTTGGTACAAGTAAAGAAAATAAATCTGCAAAATTAGTTGGTTCCACATAGGCCTCTGTAACCAAATTCCAATTTGGATTACTCTGTACCTCCCTCATATTATTTCCCCTCCGTTTCTATTTATATATGAAATCTTTGATAGCCTAGTAGATAATCATAATATTATTATATTCAAAATCTCTTATAAAACTTATATTTATTATATCATTTTTTAACATAACAAAAATTAGTAATGGAAATTGTTAAATAAAATTTCAAATGAACTTAACATATGTCATTCTCCAGATACACTTAATGGAGAATCTTTATATCCATGCGTAAGATTTTGGATACGTTTTAATCACAATATAGCTTTATTTGCATTATTAATAAAACGTATCCACCCTTACCTATTCTCTAAACGAAAAATAATCTGCATATACTCCTTTATTCTGTATGCTCGGAAATTTCGCTTAAAGCAAATCCTGCTTGATCATCAGCTTTCTCTGCTATTGCTAAATCCCCTAACGCTAACAGCCCAACAAGCTGGCCATTCTCAACTACAGGCAGTCTCCTAATTCGATGATGCGCCATTAACTCTGTAGCCTTTTCAATAGGGTCATCAGGAGAAACAGACACAATTCCTGTAGTCATGACATTTGTAATTTTATTAGACCCAGGATGTTTCTCAGCAATTCCACGAACAACTAAGTCACGATCAGTGACAAGACCAACAACTTGATCGTTCTCTACAACTGGAATCATTCCAATGTCCTCTTCTTTCATTTTCACAGCAGCTTCATATACATTATCTAACGGTGTACACTGTACAATATCGGTACTCATAAATTCTCTAACTGTTGTCATGTAGCTTTATTCCCTCCTTTTTATACATACTATAGTTTTTCCAAATTCCCTTTATTTATTATGAAATAAATAAAGGGAATTTCAAATTAATGTTATCGTATATACAAAAAGAAAAAGCTTTCACATTATATTTTCACAAGAAAAAAGAGCCAGCTAATTGCTGACTCTTTTTTATGACCCGTACGGGATTCGAACCCGTGTTACCGCCGTGAAAGGGCGGTGTCTTAACCACTTGACCAACGGGCCATGGCTCCGCAGGTAGGACTCGAACCTACGACCTATCGGTTAACAGCCGATAGCTCTACCACTGAGCTACTGCGGAATATGGTGGGCCTAAATGGACTCGAACCATCGACCTCACGCTTATCAGGCGTGCGCTCTAACCAGCTGAGCTATAGGCCCATATTTCTTACAGGGGCAGTAGGAATCGAACCCACACCGGAGGTTTTGGAGACCTCTGTTCTACCTTTAAACTATGCCCCTAAGTGGTGCCGGCTAGAGGACTTGAACCCCCAACCTACTGATTACAAGTCAGTTGCTCTACCAATTGAGCTAAGCCGGCTTTTCAAAAAAAAAAAGATGGCTCGGGACGGAATCGAACCGCCGACACGAGGATTTTCAGTCCTCTGCTCTACCGACTGAGCTACCGAGCCTTTATGT
>NZ_JAJJBY010000031.1:0-54327 GCF_022625245.1 Bacillus sp. TL12
GTCTTACTTTTCACCTTTAAAAAATTCATCCGTCCACGGCTCAACTTTTACAACCTCTTCACGTAATCTTTCTGCTAATTCTGTGATTTCATGTTGCGCGCCTTTCCCTTTTCTACGTTTAGAATAAAAGTCTAGTAAGCTACGTAAATTAACCGTTAAGACTAAGTTAGTACAAGCTGCGTTAGGCAGGACTGAGCGAGCATCCTCTTGGGGTACTCCTAAAGCAATTAAGCAATCGTACATATCTTGTATTTCTTGCATCATCTCATAGTAACGACTATTTAACCCCTTAGCTTTCACCTTCTCAGGTACTACACATTCGAAACCTTGGGAGCGGCTATCTAAGTTAAACTTAACGTAACGTTGAGATTGTACTGAGTAAGAGAAACCTACACGGTGACGTGTCAACTGAGCAAGTAAAGCTCTGCTAACTCCTTCTACCGCGAATGTATATGTTAGGTGCTCCAAAGTACTCGTATGGCCCGAACCTATAATATGTCTAATCAACCGATCTACTTCTTTGCCTTCGCCTTCTTTCGCTTTTCTACCGAAATACTTATCTCCTTCAAGCTCCACAATCTCACTAGGTTTATTTGGTGAATAACATGTGCGAATTGCTGATAAAGCAAGCACTTGTCCATCTGTGCAATATGCACTTCCTTCAAAGATTGGTAGTGAAAAGCAAAACTCCTCAGATAACTGTGTATGCGCTAGTAACTTTACATCCATGTTTGATTTCTCCATTTCATAATAAAATTTATAAATTTGATCTTGCTTTCGCTAAACGTTCCGCAGCTTGTTGTCTCTGTTCCTCAGACATCACACGAACTTGTTTCATACTCACTTGTTTTTCTTGCAATACACCTTTTACCGCTATCAGTTGCCCGTCCTCTTCTTCTAAGGTTTGTAATTCACATAGATTACTAAGTTTTCGAATGTGTTTAGGAACAGTAGAGTAAACCATCCACTCCTTTGTACTGTTGTCAAAAACTAGAGTTGTTTCTTGTTCTTCACGAGGATATGCCATTGTTTATTTACCTCCCCTTATTCCTGTTGATCCGAAACCGCCAACACCACGTTCACTTTCTGATAGCTCGTCTACTTCCACAAAATGAGCTGTTTCTACTGGTGCTATGACACCTTGTGCAATCCTGTCACCTTTTTTAATCTCATAATTTATACTCGCACATATTCCGTGTTCATCATTGATTCCTAGCGTAATTGAGTTTCCTAGATATGATGTATCGCTGACTATAACTCCTACCTCGCCCCTAAAACCACTGTCCACTGTGCCAAGAACCACTCTTAAAAACGTTTTTCGTGAAATTCCACTGCGCGGTCTCACTTGTAATTCGTAACCTGGTGGAATCTCAAAAGCTAATCCAGTTTTGATAATTTTAGTTTCTCCAGGTTGTATCAATACATCCTCTGCTGCTACTAAATCAAAACCCGCATCTCCTGGCTTCGCATATTTAGGTAATTGTACCGATTCATTTAATCGCTTGATTTTCACTCTTAATTGCATTTACTTGCCCCTTTCCATCTCATAACTAAAGTTTGTAGTCGTTCGCTTTCTTCTGTGTGATGCTTGTAATGTGATTGCGCCATTCTCAACTGAGCTTGTAAGTTATTAACCTCGCAAAACCATTTATTCGCTTGTCCCTTTTCATGTTCCAGCGCTTGCTCATATAACTCGACATGTTCCGCCTTCATCCAAACACCCCTTTATAGTCCTAATTCGGTTGCAAACTCTCCAAATTCAAATCCTACAAGTACCTTTCCGCTCGGAAATACCGTTACTGGTGCCGCGCTATACCCGTACTTATCAAATTCCGTCTTATACTCTACTTTTTCTTCAATGTTTTTGGTTTCAAATTCTACTCCTGCTGCTTCTAATCCAAATTTCACATGCATGCAGTTGGGGCAATTGTGTTTCGTGTAAACAATAATCTTATTTGCCATTCTTATTACCTCTTTCCGCTTCTTGTTTTTTATAAAACTCTTTTACTGCTGCTTCCCAATATGTGTGCTTGCAATCTGTTACTGTCATCGTTTTTCTCCCTTCGCCTCTGCTAATAGTTGAGTAATTTCATAAACACCGTTTTGTAATTCCATCATTATTCTTCACCCTCCTCGTAATCTGCTAATAAATCTGTTAAATACATCGCTGCGCTCTCCATTACTGTGCTACGTCCTCGATGATAACCAGCAAGTCCTAAGTCACCCATTTCGAATGCTTTATCAGCCTTTTCCTTACTTTCCTTTGACCCTTCAAATAATCCGTTTGTATACGTTTCTAACGCTTTTCTTAAATTACTCATTTATCCCACTCCTTTACGTTTATACAAGGGCAATCCCAACGGTTATCAGAATCTCTAATTTCTTTTGGTACAAAAAACACAAATTGCTGTATTCCTGATCTTATCCATTCAAACGTAGGATCTAATGTATCCAATATATTTTTATGGGTATACCTCATTTCTTTAATCGTTGCGTTTCTTTTATGCATTTCTTTCCAAAAATCCAAGTACCAGTCATATCTACTTTTATTTCCTTTTGTTTTGTATCGATATAATTGCTTATATCTTCTGCATCTCATTTCTTCTCTCCATCCCCTTTTAATAGCTCTGGATTCTCAAACCTATTACCAATCACTTCTGCCCAATTTCTCATTCTAAACAAGTACCAACCACCACAACTCAGTTCCATGTATTCGTTATAGAAAACTTCGTAATTTCCATCTATATCAATTGAGCCTTGAAAAGGATGATTACTTATTTTTACTATGTCCCCTTCATAAATCTCCTTACCATTCTTGTCTTTCAATCCTGTGTATTGCATGACACCATTTTATGTAAGTAAAATTGAAATTGGCGCATACTCTTCAAATGCTAAAGAATCTCCATCAATCATTTCATTATTTTCAAAGTCCCACTTACGAAACTTAATCTCTCTACTCATTCTCCCCATCCCCTTTTATCAAATTGAACAGCTCCTGCTCACTCATCTCATAAAGCTGCCGTCCTGTATCTTCTTCCTTATAAATCCCTTTTGTTAATAACACATCGATGTAAATTTGTTTCCTGTCCATTACCTCATGCCTTTCACGTAGTCTTCCTTTAGATCTCGAATTAACATAATTTCCTGCGGCCCCACTTCATGTCCTAGTGAGTTAACCTTCCTCGCATATACTTCGCTATACATCGTCACACGCGTTACAGCGATATACTGCCCAGTTCGTTTATGTGTCCAAAATCCATGAAGCTGTGCCCGTTCCTTGTGTGTCATGGCTTGTCCTCCTAACTAGATTGCTTGTCTTCCTAACTTGGATCTATATTTCTTGTTAACTTGCTTTGTAGCTGCTAAATCCATATCCCAATTCAGCATAAGAATCCTTGTTTTAAGAGTGCTATTGTTAATCCCGTTCTTTCTTGCTTTTGCATATATTTCTTTAGGGATAATACGTTTGTTTTCATTATTTTTCTCAGCAGCTTCTTTCGCTGTCATAACAGGTTTCGTTGCTGCTTCTTCTGGATTCCAATTATGCGTTTCTACCCTAGCTCTAAATGTGATGAACGAAATTCCATTACTTTCTGCTAACTTCACGTATTTATCATGCTTTTGGCGAAATGTAACTCGTATAGGTTTCGTGATTGCTTCTTCAATCGTCCATCCTAAATCTATACGTTGATTTACATTTACCTTACTAATCCCATTTTTCTCAGCAATTTCGTATTGTTCCCATGTAGGTACTGGCTTGTATTTCATCATTTATCCTCCTAATCTAATGCCATAATTTCTTTTAAAGTTCTATCTGAAATGTAAGTATCTACAATCTGTATATTTCCGTATTTCTTCTTTGCCATTCCCTCAGCTTCGCTCTCTGTCTTCGCTTCAAACCAACGTAACTTTTGCCTTTTATCTTTATCGAAGAAATCAACCGCATACGTTGGTATGACTGGAGTCTTCGCTAGGAATCGCTCTGAAGTGCTTGTAGCTTGGTAATCAAAACTCCCTACCACATCATCAATTGTTAGCTGTTTCATGCTCCCAGCCCCATTGGACGTTTTCGTATTACATTTTTTCTTGCTAGGTCCATAATCAGTAAAGCGACTTCATCGGGATCTCTTTGTAACTTCTCACCGATTGCAAAAACACTCTCGTTGTTCTTCCATGCTTCACGTACCAGCAAAATATCATCTTCATCCCAAAGCATGTCCAACTCCTCTAACGCCACGTATAAGTTACGACGCGAGTTCTTCATGTACTTTCTTTGCTGCGCTGCTATTGTGTAATCCTCCATTTGTAAATCCGTTTCTAATCTCGCCATCCCATTTCCCCTCCATTTGTAATTGATAAGCTATTTCCAAACGTGCCATAACGTCATGACGCCTTCTATCAACTTCCTCAGTACTGCGATTCCCTGCCGAGCAAATACATGACGCAAATTGATAGCAACCGTTCCCCATATCGTTTCTGATTACTCCAGTTCCTTCACATGCACACATCTTAATTTCCCCCTTCTATCTTTGTTATCGCTTCGAATATCGGATATATCTGTTGAGGTACCACCGCGTTTCCCAGAAATCTCAATCTATCTTCGTCCAATCTTGTGGCAGTCCCATCATCCATTCCACAAACTGTGGATTGATTTTCTTCCCAATATGTTCTGGAAAGTGTTCCCCGATGGATCCCGGTAATGTTTTTCCGTGTTTCCCGTTTGCTTCTGAAGGGCACAACTCTCGAATTGGTTTGTAATTTTGGCTTGTCGTTGGAGTGGCCAACAATAAATGTCCGGTATCTTTGATGTGGCGCGCCGACACTGACAGCCAGAAATACGAATGTCCTTGTCGAGTAGTTTTCTTTTTCCAAGTCGGAGAGCACGGTGTCCAAGCCCATTGTGACGTGTCCAGCAACATTTTCTCCAACGAACCAAGTGGGTCTAAGTTCTCTAATGAGTCGGAAGACTTCTGGCCATAACCATCTTTCGTCTTCTGCACCTTTTCTATTTCCGGCCATGCTTTCTCCCTGACAAGGGTATCCGGCTGAAATAACTCCAATTGAATCAACGTCAACACCTCCATCTATTAATGATTGTTTCGTAAGTTTGTATAAATCTGGGAAAATAGGAATGTTAGGATAGTTCTTTCTGAGTACCTTCTGATTGAACTCTTCTATTTCGCAAAAGGCTGCCGTTTCAATTCCAGCCCAATCCGCTGCCATGCTTATTCCTGCTATTCCCGAACACAGATCTAACATTTTCATTTCCTATCCCCCCTTTTAAAACGGTAATGCTTTTCTTCTGAAATCCTTTGTATCTTTGAAAACTATCGCTCTAAAATTATTGAAGATACGTGATACAATCCGCTCATCGTATGCACCCTCTAAACGCTCTCCTGTAAGGTTTGTCGTGAAGATAGTAGATTTACCTTGCCTTCCATCGAAAACATCGAATAATACCCTATTAATGAAGTTTGTCGCCTTTGTATTTGCATCTAGAGCTCCAAGTTCTGCTCCTAAATCATCGACTATTAATACTTCTGCTTGTACTAAGCTTCGAATGATTGAATCCTCGGTTAAGGAGGAATCTTTATTGAACGTACTTTTGATTTTCCGTAGCAATTCGCCAACAGTGACGAAGACAACTGACTTCCCTGCTCCTGCAAGCTTGTCTGCAATGGAGTAAGCAAGATGTGTTTTCCCCGCTCCACAGTTACCTGCCATAATCGTATTGAACACCTTCTCATTGAGATAATCCGTTGCGATAACCTTTGCGAGTTCAAGATTCTTTGCCCCTTCCTCGCTTGTAGGTTCATAGTTTTCAAAGTTAGCTTTCTTAATGTTGGAATCTGCAATCATACTTTGTTGATGAAACAAGAATTTCTTTTCATTTGCTCTATCCGCGTCATATTTTGCTTGCTCTTGTTCCTGGAGCTTCTTATGTTCATTAGCAAGGAAACAGCGGGGACACATGACCTGGCCATTAAATCGCATCATATTCACTCCATGTTCTTCACAAACATCAGAATCCATAGTCATATTCACCTTTTTGGCTATATCGGTTGGTATTGCCAGTGACGCTCTCTGCATTGCTCTTCGCTCCTTTTTTACGTTGGTATTCTGCCTCTAACGATTCCACATCATTTAAAGTTTTCACGTTGTTATTAGCCCACTGTTTCAAGATCCCCTCAGCATAGTTCCATTTTTTCTGTTGTTTTAATGCACGTTCCATAGCAGCCATAACGAGTTCTTCACTTGTATCTTTAATCCACTGATCTATGCTATCTGCCATGAATGGATTTAAAATTCCGATGTTACTTTCATAGAATGAGAAGGGATTCTTACTACTACTACTTATAGTTAAATTAGTATTGTTAAGATTAGTATTGTTAGGGTTCACCTGGTGAACTCCCCCCAGTTCATCTCCTGAACCCCCCCCGTTCATTTGGTGAACTCCCCCGTTCAAATTGTGGACGTCATTTATGTAATAAACGTTGGACATATCACCTTGTTCTTTAGATGAACGTTTCTCTTTTGTTACGTAACCTATCTCAATTAGAGTATTTAATGCTTTAATTACTGTGTTTTTTGACATACCTACTTTCTTGCCGATTGTTGGTAATGAAGGAAAGCAACTTCCTGTTTCTTGGTTGAGATGTCTGCAAAGGACCATATATACAGCCATTTCTTTATGTGTAAGCCTTACATCATCCGCAACTTCGTTATCTATCATGAAAAACCCGCGTCTTCTTCTGTCTATTAATGTCATTTAGTTCACCTTCTTCATCCAACACTCGTAGCTGACATTGTCCACGTATCCGATTGTTCTAAATTCATGCTTACCTTGAAAACTTCTTCCGCTTTGTTCGTAGAATTTTCCGTTCTTATAAACTGGTTTGATTGGTGTTAAGAAATCAAAACCTCGATCTATTAAATCTTTTGTAGCTTTTAATATTTCTTTTTGTGTTCTTCTTCTCACAGGTACTTTAAACATCAACCTCACACCTTTCGCATATGGCCATTCCGTTTTTAACTTCCAAAACCTTATAACCGGGATAACGCTTTGGTATGCGATTGATATACCTGCAAGCGTTCCTCTTAATCTCTTGTTCTGATTTTTCGTCCTCATAAACCCATGCTGGGAGGACGACGTTTGATATAATTTGTTGGTTCAGCATGGGTTTTCATCTCCTTAGTGAGCTGGTTGAGTGTAATAACTTTCCCAGTTGATTAATATTCCAATGGCTTCAGATGCTTTTTTGAATTCCATGTTTTCGAATGAATCAAATTTCGCATCTTCTTTTAATTTCGTTTCAACTGTCTCTTTTGGTTGTTTAGATATCACTGATACATGCGCTATCTTTGCGTGTATCATCTTTATTTGTTTTTCCGTTGCTTTACCATTACTATTGCCATTACCGTTATTCTGTGTCTTTTTTGGAGCTTGTCCGCTATTACTTTTTGGTTTTTCACCTTTCCCATAAGTAGCACTATTACCATCATCATCTTCACCAGTATTCAAGCTAAGGAATGCTGCTAATGAGTACCGTCTTGCATATGTGATACAGCTCCCTACTGCTTGTGGATCGTTTTTTACTGGTTTCATGGTTAGTTCATCTGACTCAAGCCATTCGCCACTCTCGTGTAAGAGAAGTGTTTTTAGTGTCACATTTTGACCGTCACCACTTGGTATTTGCATAATGCTTAATCCGTGTTTAGAAAGGATTGGTCTAATTTCATCTATAATCGTGTCTAGCGTTGCGTAATTGTTTTTAAAGAAAGGATTGTCAGCATCCTTTGCTATTTTGTTAACTTCTAAATTGAACTTCACTAGTGACTTTGCTAGTTCAACAATCGATTCGCTTTTATTCACTTAGATTCAGCTCCCTCTGTCATGATTTCTAATGTCGAAAGTGTTTCTTCTATATCTGCAATGGTTAATTTCACATCTACTATGCCTTCACGAAGTGAAATCTCATGTTCTTTTAAATTTTTCAGCTTATACTCGTAATCACTTAACTTCCTTTTCTCTACTCCTAGTGACTTTTGGAGCTCCTTTATTGCTCGTTTCAAAACGGAATCACCTCTTCTTGTTGACTAACTTCATATACTTCCATAAGTGCTTGTAATCCGTATTCATAAGCCACAACCATAGATAATGCTCCTGGTTCATTACTTTGCTTGTATCGTTCTATTAAACTCATAAGAATTTGAATTTCCATTTCAATTTTGTTTTGTAGGCTCATCTCACTCGCCTGCCTTTCTCGGCATAAACCCTAGTACATCAATTAAGTATTCCAAGGCATTTTCTCGTAAAATCACACTTCCATCTGGACCGACTAAAATATCATCACCTTGTAAGATTTCTACTCCACAATCATCTTCAACTGGAACTGGTTCATACTCTTGTGGATCACTTATTCCGTAACCGTTGTGCATAAACATTGGGTTTTCTATCATTTTCCATTCCTCCTTATTTACTTGGAAGAAACAGCTATGTTATAATAGAAGTAACATTTTTTTGAGCCATTTCTTTCCCAAGAGTCGATTAGGGGTAATCGGCTCTTTTTATTTTGTTTTGATATGGTATGTTAATATTTGTCGAATTATTTTGATTTTTATTTGTTTAATTAGTAGATTTTGAGTGCTATAATTAACGTATCATTGCCAGATCACTTAAAAGCGTCTCGCCCCAACGAGGCGTTTTTCCCTGTTTTCATAGGAATTCAACTACAATTCTGTTAAAATATAGTTACCGATATGTGTTACAACTTGCCTGTGCTTCTGTACGGGCTTTTTTGATGCTAGTTTTTAACTAGCGAATGCATCTTTCTCACTCCTTTCTGATGCTATGCGCATCATCATGACCAGAAGCGCGGTGGAGGGGTGTGGGTGTCCGCTCCCGATCATGATGACAAGCACAGTGCTTGTCTTTTTTTGGTATAATAAGGTTTGTCTGGACGATTATTCTAATTGGAGCTGATAAAAATGAAATTTCAAATTTGGTGCGATTGTAATAATTTATTTTCTGTAGAAATCCCTAGATTACTAAACAAAACGAAATTACAGTGTTCGAACTGCGATAAGATTTACTCCCAAGAATTACTTGATAAATTAAAAACTGTCGGTTCAACATTAGAAGAATATTCTTCTAATACATCTAACTCCGATAATGTCGCAGTAGAAATTAACGGTTACTTACTAACTAGATAAATAATTAATTATTTCGTCCAGACTTTAATTTAAGCGCTTGCTCCAAATCACTTAATATCTCAGTCTTTGATACTTTTTTATTTATTTTCTGATCCAACATATTAACTCGTTCAATTAGTTCTTCGATAGCTGCGTTCAAGTTTTTGATTTGTTCATTCATTTCTCATTTCTCCTTTATCAGTTATTTAGCTAGAGTTATATAGTGATACTTCTCGATGACTGCCACGCTGTTATGTAACCCTTTAGCTTTTAATGTGTTTATGATTCCAATTATTTTCTCTCGTTCGTATTCATCCCGCTGCTGTTTATTCATTGATTTACATCATTTGTCCGCATTTGGATTTCTTCCTTAATATCTTCAAAAAATTCAATTTCACCTTTAGCGGTTTTATGATATTTTATTTCGTTGTCTGAACCGACGCGCAACCTTTTGTTGTAACATTCTAATATAACTTGTGTAGTCGTACTGTGTTTTGAAACCCCTCTTAATCTCTCAGCAATTAAACCTGATTTATCAAATATTCTATTTGGATCAAAAGCTTTTAAACGATATAATGTATACAAAGATCTAGCTAGAGCCCCATTATTTTCAAGAGTTGTTCTTTGAATCAATTCTTCATAAAATTCTAAGAATGATAATAAAAAATCATAATTTACAAATTTCAACTGCCCATGCTTAACTTTTGATTGCGATTCTGTAATGCTAGTCGTATTAAAAGCTAAACAACAAAGCGTTCCAACTTTTACACTGTAGTTTTTAAGCAACTTTTTCATTTTTTCGTATTCCTCAATTCCTTCTTCAGCAAAACTGTTAATAAAGTCTTCCATTGTCCATTTTGCACTTGTAGTATTGATTGAGATAATTTCTTTTTTACCAGCACCTTGTAGGATGATAAATGGAACTTTCATTTTAAGTTTCCTTGCGATTTCTAACCGGTGTTGTCCATCAATAACTTCATATTTCTCATTAACAATAATCGGAACTAAAATTCCAATTGCTTTTATTTCTTCTGCTAGTTTTAAATTCTCTTTAATTTTTCTGTTGTCTCTCTTATAAATAAAAACATCATAATTAGTTGTTTCGAAAACTTGGTTTGCAATATTAAATTCCATATTAATTTCCCCTTTTTTAGTTACATAATTTAAATTGTTCGTTGCTCTTTATTCGTTCTTTGACCACCCTGTTCTCTTATCCCAAACATCTATCCGATAAACTAAGTAACTACCCACTGAAATGATTGTTCCTAAGATTGCTAGTGATGCTGGATTATCTAGCATTTACATCGCTCCTTCCATTGGTCTTTCTGGTGGATACCATCCAGATACGAACTTCATAGCATTCTGATAATATTTGCGTGGAATCTTATCGTATTTAGCCACTCCGAAGTGTTTTTTTAACGCCCCGTATACCGCTTGATATGACGCATTGTCGTAACCTTCTTCTTTTAGTTCGAACACACGACGTTTCACTTTACGCTGTACAGCTTCTTTGTTTTGTTCTGTTAACCAAACCTCGTTATCTACAAGATGTTTTACTTTACTTAGTTCCTCATCTGTTTGTTGCTGATGTTCTTTGATTTGCTTTAATTCCTTCATACTGTGGATCACTGCGTCTTCAATACTGATTGGTTGTTGCTGTATCTTTTTAATGCGTTCTTTCATGCGATTGAATTCAGTAATGTATTTCATTTTGATTAACATAGCCTTTTGTGTTGTATAACTCATTGTTACTAGCATGAATGCATCGAAATTAAGAATGTATTTATGTTGCAATCTATTTCGGCTATCTTGATATTCAATGAGCTCAAATTTGAGCGTATTAAAATCGATGCCTAATTCTTCAATCCCTTCGCTTTCCCTCAACTCATCCAATTTAGAGATTGTTTCAAAAATATCTCGTTTCACATTTTTGTGTTCTTTATCAAACATTCGAGAAATTGATAAGCTATCTGTTACAACCTCATTGCTTTTCATAAAAACAAACTCACTAACTGGATGCTGCATAACTTTTAATTGATTCATTTCCTTTCCTCCTCGTTCACTTTTTAAGACGTCTCGTTTTGAGACTCTTTTGTCAAAAAAATAATTCAATTAATCAACTCATCGATCTTTACATCATATAAATTTGCTAACAGGGATATTCTATGTAGGTTTGGTTCGCGCTTCCCTGTTTCAACTTGAGAATAAGAATTTCTATTTGTATAACCTAATGCCTGAGCTACTTCTAATTGAGTAAACCCTTTTGAATGCCTTAGGTTTTTTATCTTTTCAGTGTTCAATTTCATTTGGTTTCACCCTTTGTTCGTTTCGTTGTTTTGAGTATAACATAGGGAGTCTCATTTTGAGAACCCCTAAATTAAAAAAACTTAAAAATTTTTATGTTCTCTGTTATTTAACTAAAAAGTGTTGTCATTTTGAGAACATTTTTGTTAAATTTAATTATAAGAGAAATTTTTATATTATTAATAAGCTTAAAATTACTAATGACTAATAAGGGGATTAAAAAGATGGATTACAAACTAATTAGTAGACGAGTAAAAGAAATAAGGACGGATATACTTAAACTTAGCCAAAGAGAATTTGCTGAAGCATTAGGAATGCAAAGTAGATCGGCGGTATCAATGTGGGAAAATGAAGAAAGTGAAAAATGCCCATCTAAAAAGATGAGCTTAGAAATTGCCAGAATATCAAATGTTTCTGTATCTTATATATTAGGTGAATCTGATGAGAAAGACCCTAATATTACAGCAAAAGATGAATTAGAAGATCTTATGTCTCAAATAAGAACAAAAAACCCAGAAAAACAAAAAGAACTTTTAGAAATAATAAGAAACCTTGTTAAAATATCAGGCGATTGATAGCTTTAGATGCTACCAATCGCTTCTTTTATTTTTAATAACATTTCATATGAAATTGAATCCCCTTTTTGTGCTACATTCACGATACCACTTAATTCTGCTTTAATTTCCATTTCTACATCCTCAACTTGTACTTTTTCCATCCCCAACATCCTCCAATATCTATAGTAGTTTGTGAATCGTGAAAAGTGGAAAGTTTTTGTCGTTTTCGTCAAAATGTTTCCACTCCCTATAAAGCAGAAATGACAGTGCCGAATTCGACACTGTCATTTTAATATATATTTATTAGCCGCCACCTGGGCCTGGATCAACCATATACTTAGATATTTGTGCTTCATTAGCTTCTCGATCTGTAAACTGGAATGCTGTCACAGAAAGACAAGCTACAGCAGCGATAGATAAAATCGCTTTGATAAGCTTTGTTTTCAAGTGTTTCACCACCTTTTATATATGCCACAATTATAACATTTCAGGGCTTCTTTTGGTAGAGATATATAGAAAAAATCACCTGATTTAGAAAAACTTTCTACGGACATTTCTAAGTATTTTTTCCCTTCTTCTCCTCCAACCGCAAGACCCATATAATACAACTGAAAACTACTAAGACAACCATTTTCATTTTGTAGAGCTTGTAAAATTTCAATAGCTTTTTGATTTTCGCCTAGCTTTACATATAAAAACGCCTTTTCAGCTTTATCTAATTCTTCTGGATTTATAGTATGTAAGTCTTTCTTGTGATGTATTCTTAAAAATGAAAGCGTATTTAAAACTTTCTTTCTTCTTATTTCTAATTTCTTATTTACTGGATCTCCAATAATTTCTAATGATTTCTCCATATATTCTTTCGCTCTTTGATAATCAGAAAAAACATAGCTTTCCCCAGCTTTACAGTACGCCACTGCTTTAGTGCTAACATAACAATTCGTTTCGTCATTTATTATTTCGAAGCATAATTCACGAGCTTTATCTAAATTATTTTCGTGTAATTCCACGAAAATATTCATTTCTTTTATTCTCAATAAAAATGAACCCCTTAAGGTATGGCATTTAATTTTTAGAATGTCAGGTAATAATTGCTGGATATGTTCATTAACCATCTTGTAATTCCCTAAATCAAAAAAAGAGTATATTGTATTTAAAACTGATAATATTACCAATTCATTGTCTGTACACTTTTGCTTTTTTCTCATTTTATCAACTTTCTCAAAGAACATCTTAGGAGTGATTGTATTTTCGCTTCTTTCCCGCAAAGTTTTGTATAATGGAACCAAGTTTAAGTTTATCCGTACAGTTTTTGAATTCCCTTTTTTCTTTTCTTTTTCGTCTTCCTTGTTTTTAGGACTCGTTATCTGTTGCATTACCATATCTTGAAGTTCATATTCCCCAAACATATCTAATACTTCTAACGCTAACTTTAAATTTTTATGTGATAAATGGGGTATCATATTTTTTATCCATCTTCTACGAAACTCAACATCATTCGGATTGTATAATCTTAGCGCGTCTACAAAATGCATGAAATCAAATTTCCCTTTTGTTTTGAAATAACCATTCACCGTAGTATGCGTTACATCAAATCGTTTAGCTAATTTCCTGTTAGTATAACCGTTTGATTTTAATTTCTCATTCATATTAGTTAACAACTCTTGCACAACATTTGTCCTCCCTTTTTGGACAAAAAGACACGTAAACCCCAGTTTCTTACATATAAAGGAAAACGTGTCACTCTCACTCTAAGTTGTGTTATAATAGTTATGCACAAGATCCGCGACAATGTTCCCTAGACTGGTTAGGGGGCAGTGTAAGAGTGCGACCAACACTACTTACACCGTGGGTCTTTTTTCACGTCCGTTTTTTTGTTGTTTTCATAATAACACAAATTTCCCAAAATTCGGTCATGTAGTTATCAGATAAATCTTGAGAAAGTTAGGAAAACGCCATAGTACAACGTTTTCCTTGTGAAAAAATCTTATAAAAAAATAACTCATATGCATATTTTACCACCAAACAAACGTTTGTTCTACACGAATATTCAATTTCATTTAAACCTAACTTTTTATCTCATTTTGTTAGTATATCTGACTTTTGTGGTATATAGATGGTTGAATAACTATACTCGAATTATGAGAACATTAGGACAAACTATTAAATATTTTAGAAAAAAGTTGGGTTTAACCCAAGAAGAGTTTGCTGAGAAGTACGGATTTAGTCATGGACAGATAAAGCATTGGGAAACAGACAGACATCAGCCGGATGTCGGAAGTATTAAAACTCTCGCTTCAATTTTCCGTATCTCAACAGACACCCTTCTCAACTTCGAGAATGAACAAGATGATGCATTGCTCGCTTTACTACTTAGTGACGTCAAAAAAGCTTATGAGGAGCTTGACGGACGTCAGAAAGGGCGTTTCGCAAAGCAAGTTTCATTGTATGTGAAAATGTTGCAAAACAACAAAGACATATTGTGATTTGATTTCATTTTAGAAGAAATCTTTTCCATTATCTAGTGGTAAAATTTTACATAATATTACCAATTATGGCAGGGGAGCAATTTGCTCCCTTTTTTATTTCATTCGACAGAACATGACAAAATAGTTGTAACTACATCTGTTATGATAGTTTCGGAAATCTTACATTTGAGTACTGGAGGAAACAAAATAATGAGTAAAAAACTATTAACTGTATTTGCATGTAGCGCTTTACTTATGGGGTTAACGGCATGTGGATCAGAAGAAAAAGCATCGTCTGAACAAAAGACAACTGAACCGACTTACCAAAAAGAAAAAGAACTACCTAAGAAAAACATCGCTTTGAAAGATATGACTACAGATAAATATCTACAAAACTACAATAAAATAAAAGATGAGTTAGCTAGTCAAGGGATTCAAGTGCTACCTTTTAATCTTGAACTTGAAGAAAGCACTAAAACTCATCGTTTCTATTACACAAAGGCAGAAGACAATACAACAGAAGCTAAATGGGTTAGTGTGAATTTAAGAAGAGATGGTAAAACAATTGACAGTATGTTATACAATGGAGCGCCAGACCTTAATACCATTAAAGCTATGATAAAAGCTACAGGAGTAACATGGTCAGACAAACTAGATAAAATGGTTGAAGGGAAAGAATCCAATAAAGATAGTGAAAATATAGTAGTTGATGCTGTAAGAATATCTATTTCCGGAAGTCCTACCAATATCAATGTTTCAATCGATGCACCACCAAGTATTTAACTTAATTAACATCTAGTTAGGGGAAAGTGTCTTTTTTCTCAATGAACAATATAGATAAATATGGTAAAATGTAATTGGATGGGAGTCCAATACATATTATTAAAAGTAGAGTGGTTCAAGTCGGAGGAAGGCACCTTAGGGTGTCTTTTCTTTATATTCAAAATTGCATAAAAACAATAAAGCATATATAATAGATTAGCACTATTATTTCATGTATTATGTCAAAACCTTAGAGAAATATGAATAACCAACTAAAGATAGGCACTCAATGAGTGTCTTTTCTTTATGAAAAAATCCCCACACCATGTGCATTAGTTCTATTTTTTAATATAGTAATAGTGAAAAATATCTATACTAAACTTTGGGAATGTTTTGCATAAATATTATCAATTTACTGTATATTTCGTTAATGTTAAGATTTAAGTGTACTATGTTTGAACCATGTCCCCTAAAACAAGGTTTGAATAGTCATCTCAATACGCGAGAACAAACAGAGAAAAGGCACCTAAAGGTGCTTTTTCTTTATGAAAAAATCCCCACAAAAAATGCAGAGATTACATCAAATCTTCTATCATAGGGTCATCCTCATAACAAAGAGAACCATCAATTTTCTTCTTACAATCATCACAATAATCCCAAGTTCCAGTACCATCCCAATCAGAATAAACGCCGCTACTATCCTTACAACTACAATAATCTTCTTCTATATGGGATCACCATATCAAAAAAAGAAAATTGTACGTTTAGACACATTTTAACCGACTTCTGTACGTATAGATAGGTGTACGGTCAGCAAATTGGAAAATAACTACGTTAAACAAAATTTAGCATAATTTGATGTGAAAATTATCCCTTTAAGAACATTTTGATACACCACAAAATCATTTGTGTTGCATTAGAAAATGCAAAATTCATTTACAGCTCTAACACAAGTTATGCAAAATATAATGTTTTGAATGCAACGCAATTAAAAATCCTTTAGCGTGGTAAATTTCTAAAATGCTGATGATACTCCTGTTTGCAAGAACAAACCTCTTAATTTCCTGTGAGTAACAATAAAAAATAAATTCCAAACATAAGGAAGGAGTGGTGCTATGAAATCTGAAATCAAGCATATTCATCATGTAGGACATGTTGTAACAGATATGAGAGTTGCACTGGATCTGTACCGAAAGCTGGGTTTCATATGTCCTCCGCCAGCCTATCCGACGATAGCTGAAAAGGAAGACGAAGTGCCTAAACCATTGGGTGCAGCAAATACACATGCTACATTTCTCCATAATTTTATCGAAATCGTTACTATAGTGGAAAATGGAGAACGGATTCCTCAAGATGCGAACTTTGTGCCTCTTCAGGCTCCACCAACTGTACTTCCTCGAATTCTCGAAAATATCAGACGCACTGTTAATACTATTTCTAATTCCCTATCAAGATTCGAAGGAACACACATCTTGTGTTTTTGTACATCTAATGCGAAGGATTCTGCAGTTCAGTTCAATCAAGACGGTGTTGGGCATAGTGGTGTTAATGCTGTGCAACGTCCTATAGAGACAGAAGCCGGAACACAAATAGTCCCTTTGAACTATATAGAAATTGATCGGGAAGATGTGCCTGAAGGTCGTTTGGCTATCGCTGAGAATCCACCTCTAGAGATTTTGCAAACACAAGCCCATATGAATCATCCGAATGGAGCGATTGAGCTTGTTGAAGTAATTCTTTGTGTTGCTGATCCTGAGCTTGATGACTTCATCAAACGTTATCAGCGCTATCTAGGTCGTGATGCACAAACAAAAGGTGTGACAAGCATTTTTGACCTTAATGGTGCGTATCTAACGATTGTTCCTGAATCTCGACTGAACGATATTTTGCCAGGTGAAGTGACGCCTTCTTTGCCAGGATTTATAGGATATGCAGTTGCAGTACATGATATCTCGGCTACACGTAAATTTATCGAAAGAAATGGGTTCCCAGTGGTGGAAACAGCTGAGGGAGATATTTTCGTACCAGCTTTTGCATCACTTGGCACTGCTATAATCTTTAGACAAAATAGAGGATAGAGAAACCAGCCCCGAGAAAAAGATTTGAAAGAAAAATGAATTTAAACAACCGACTGCTTAACGTACAGGGAATCGGCTAAAATGGTTCCAAATTGTGTCTAAACGTACAATTTTCTTTTTTTGATATGGTGACCCCTATATACATAAAGCAATCACCTCAATAAATGTAATTTTTCGAAACTATTTTTTCACTTTCTGTATAAATCTTGTTATTAACGAATCAATGTTTTTCTTCATTACTTTACCATTTTTAGTTAAGAAAACAAATTGAGTGTTAGCATTCTGTACTCTTGTTATATTATAATATCTATTTCCTCTTAATTCCCTAACAGTTCCCTTATTACTAATATCATATTGTTTATCGTAACCAATAATTGGATACCATCTATCACCGTGTGATTTATCACTACACTCTTTACATAAATAACTTCTCTCTTCTCTGCCACTTCTGAATTTAGTGAATCTATAAAGGTAAAAATCATCTTCTTCTTTTTCTACTTTACACCACCAACAACATTCCAAAAGAACCACCTCTATTTTCCATAAATTTTAATTTATAAAATATGATAACATCCTGATATCAATTTTTGTTGACGAAAATATAAAGTTGTTCAAATAAATTTCACGTACTATACCCGTTGTATAAAACCAGATTCCGCAATAAGGCCTATTCTACCATTCGTCCCATTATCCTCTAACCAAGTAAGTTATAATTCCCTTATTTATTCCTCTATCTTAGTGAGTCATTCCCCCAAGAGTTAAACACTCTCAAGTTTTTCATCTTTTCTTCGTAATTAAGCTTGACTGAAGATCTTAAGGGTTTTTATCATGTGGGAACGATTATGGAATACGGCTGGAAGGCAGATTTATCCCCTACTTTGAAAGATCACAAAAAAGTAATCAATCAAAATAGATGGATAAGCGTCTTGTTTTCGCCATGCGGTCACTTATAAGGTATCCGTATGTATAGACCCTGTTCACTCAGCGATTTTCACCGCATACACCCTTTTTCTATGGCTTGTCCTTGTAATATCGTCCCTACACGACAAACTGAATGTACTCCCTAGCACCGTAATGCTAACGATAACCACCCGAACCTTTTAGAGAATCGTCCCTAGGTAAGTTCTCACCTTCCCTCACCAGAAGAACAGGATTTCGATGAGGGGTGCTGTTTTTGTAGGCGTATACTCTGTACCCCCTGCACGACCAACAGCTAGCCACGCCGTAACACGTTCCCCCTATATGTATAGCAGCACGGAATTACGGCTTATCAGTTTTTATTAACGTGGTTTCAGGCAATTCCACGCGAACAAAAAACAAAAAAGGCATCTCCAATACCTAAATGACCTGTACATTCACAAGACTTCTAGGTTTAGAGATGCCCTATATATATCTTTTGACTACAAAAAATACAATTCTAGCATTTACTAGTTGAATTTTAGTCAAATCATAGATAAAATGGGTATATCAAAGAAGCCTCGTGAAAAGGCATAGTTGTTTAAGGATAGTGGTGGTACACTACTTAAACGTTAACACTGTCGGTTAATACAGTTCATTTCTAGCCAAGTGGTGGTACACTAGCTAGAACAAGTCATTCCCGCTAAAGGTTGGTAGCCGTTAGCATATGGGAGTGGCTTTTTGTTTTTTGTTCATATTCAATTGTTTTTAATTTTGCTCGTTTGATTTTCACGATCTTTGTTTATGTAAAATATCAAATTCTGTTTTGTTTTGTAGATTTATGTTTGTTGTTTATTACGTTACAACAAGCTTTTTTGTTTGTAAATACCTCTATGAGCCTGTTACATTCCCCTCTATATAAAATTCTAATTTCATTTTTATACTTTTATAAATTTATACTTTTATAAAAATCTAGTTTTTCAAAAATAGAATGATAGTTTTTTTATACTTTTATATTTTTATAAAATTATAAAAGTATATTTTTATAAAAAATACGCTAATAAAGCTTGATAATATAGCATTTTGAAAAAAGGTTTTAAAAACTATCATCCATTTACAGCTTAATTTTAAACTTTTTATAAAAATATAAAATTATAAATTTATACTTTACCGTTGGTTTGTTGTGTTATAAAATCAAATTATAAATTTATAAAAGTATAAAAAAACTTTTTTTACGAGGTGACGGAAAATGTGCAAGGTTATCACAACTGGGAACTTCAAAGGTGGAGTTGGAAAGACTACCAACGCTGTAATGCTAGCTTATACTTTCGCAAAATATGGAAAGAAAACCTTATTAGTAGATTTAGACCCACAAGCAAATGCAACTGATTTATTATTCAACACGATGAAAAAAGTCCATTCAATTGAACCGGAATTCAAAAGAACATTAGCTATGGCTCTTATAGATGCAAACTTACAAAGTGCTTTGATTAATGTGCTTCCTAACTTAGACTTGCTTCCTTCTTACGAGGATTTACAAACATATGAGAAGTTCCTATTCAGAAATTTTGAGGATGATTTCTCACAAGATACTTATTTCGCAAAACAATTAAGTACAATCAAAGAAAATTACGATTACATATTTATTGATGTGCCGCCACAATTAAATAAATTTGCAGACAGCGCCTTAGTCGCTAGTGACTATGTAATGGTTATTTTGCAAACACAAGAACGGTCATTAAAAGGTGCTAAAAAATATATTGAACATGTTTTTTCACTAGCAGATGATTATGAACTACCATTAGAAATTGTTGGAGCGTTGCCTGTATTAATGCAAAACGGCAATGAGATTGATAAGGATATCCTACAGGAAGCAGAAGAAAGTTTCGGGAAAGCGAATGTATTCAACAATATCATTAAACAAATGGCTCGTTTAAAAAGATTTGATAGAACAGGAATCACTTATAATATAAAAGATGTACATGATAAAAACGTTCATACTGTATATCAAAACATTGCCGGGGAACTTGAAAATAGAATTAGTATTTTGGAAGGAATGAAATAATCAGATGACTAACAATCCGGGTAAGGGAGAATTAGAAATAAACAAAGAAGAACTTGGTTTTAGAAAACAACATCAAGAAAGAAAGAAAAAAACTGAAGCTTCTATCACAGTTACACCAGAGAGCAAAGAAGAGCAAAAACGCAGCTTCCCTGAAAGTGATAAACTTTTCGAAAAACCTAAGAGAAAACTCACTACAAAAGAGTTACCAAAATCTTTCCGTGTTTCATTAGAAACACACACAGCGATATCAACACTTGCTACAATTGAAGATATGAAAATTTACGAAGTAATAAATATGTTAATCGAAGAAAAAGTCGCTTCATTGCCTACGCCAAAACAAAAGTTAGTAAGAAACGCTGTAAAACAAGTGCTTGAAGTAAAGAAAAGTCAAGAATAGGTATAAAGTACAACTTTATGCCTATCTACATAAACGCATTTATAATTTTATAAATTTATAAAATTATAAAATTATAAAATTATAAAAACTAAATCAGGAGTGGTCATTTTGGAAAGTAAAAGTAAATCTTTTGTAGTAACCGTGACACCTATTATCGAAAGTTCAGATTTACCTATGCAAAGCGATCAAACTAACACGAAAAAGGAAATACAAACCTCAGAGAAGCCAGATCAACGTTTAGTCCCATCTAAAACAGCTAAAATTTCACCTGCTGTTTTGTTAAAGTTAAATACCCTTAAGCCGTTTATTCAGGAACAAGAAGGTATGGATAAAACATCAATTAACAACATTATTGATATGTTGATTGGACACTATATAGATGCCAACTTAAAAGATCGGCATTCTGAAGCATATAAAGATATGTACAAGCGTCTTTATGAAGTATTAGATAATAAATAAAACCTTTTAAATAGGAGTGGTCATTTTGGATAAAAAATACTTGGTGACTGTAACACCTGTTCTAGATGATTCTAAGCCACAAAAAATGAATTCATTGTCAGCAGCAGATAGAAAAAATATAAAAGTATCACCAGAAACACTTGATAAAATAAAAACCATTTGCACAATGAAAGACATAAAAAATTATGAACTTATTGATAAAATATTAGATTACTACATTGATAATAAATTGAATGCACATGAGCAGAACATCCTAAATGACATAGTTTCTGATAAAAAATAAGCCCTACATATGTAGGGTCTTTTTCATATTGCTCTCACCAAAACCGCCACCGCGGCTTTTTCTTCTCTCTTGCAGCAGCAACTTCTTCCCGATATTCCTTCATTAATTTCTTCGTTTCCTGAATCTCCCGCAATGTTTTCATGAGGTTCTCGTCTCGTTCTTCTAATCGTTTTTCAACTCGTTCGTTGTGCGCTTCTATGCTTGCTTTAATTTCCTCATTGCTCTGCTTAGCCTGCTCACTCAATCGTTCTTCCATCGCTAACATACTCTGATTCATTTCTTGCGCCATAACGCTGTATTGTTGCTGTAATTGTTGTTGAATATGAAATGGAATTAAGTCTGTTTCCTGCGGCTTCTCATTATTAATGATATCTGGATTGATACTTTCTAGTTGCTGTGCAATCATCTTCGCAGCCTTCTCTAGCGTCATACCGTCATGTTTGTTAAGCTCAATCAGCTTCTCAATCACCATAACATCATGCTCTGTATATTCTCTTCGGCCACGCTTATCCTTTTTGACTGTATATCCCTCTCGTTGCAACACTTCCATGTACTTTCTGAGCGTACTATCACTTATTTCTAGCCTTTTGTATACTTCACTAGCAGAATAAACAATCTCGTCCGTCATAGCGTCACAACACCTCCTAATGAGAGTATTCCATGAGGTTTTATAAATTCCTGCAAAGAAAAAAGCCCTCGAATTACAGGGCTTCTACTTTCTCATTTGCTCTTTACTTTTTAAAACATCCTCTTTAAAAAATAGTCGATCTCGAACCATTTCTTTGATTGGTGTTATTTTTTCTTTCTTTATCATTAAGTTTAAATTCTGCCTTGTACATCCCAGGATATCCAAGGCTTCAGATGTGTTCAAGATCTCATCATTAATAAACTGAATCAATTCTTCTTTTGTTTCAAATTTATACATCTTTTTTCTCCTTGATAAAAGTAGTTATTAAGTTAAAAATCATCGCTGCAAACGCCAGTGTACAAAGTGTAATGTAAATATAATCTAATGTTCGTAAGCTGTTATAATCAATCTGATATAAAATGAATCCTAAAACCACAACAATCGGTAAGTTACTAAAAATGATTTTTTTCATAAGATACAGTGGAATGTGTTATAATAATCTTAGGTACTAGGGAGGTTTCCCTCCCCAGTGATTTAGTTTTCGGAGTCGTCTTCTTGGTGGGAGCGACTCTTTTCTTTTTCTTCCTTGATTTTGTAGTAAATATCTAAGGTGTTTTTAATTCCGGAAGATAGTTGTGAGTAAATGGTTACGAATGCTGTTATGGAACCTAAGATTACTACCCAATCCACTTTGTTCACCTCCTTTTCTTTATACTCTTATTATACACTGTTAATTGACTTAAGTCAATTAAATTCATGAATTAATTGGTATTTTTGTTATTTTTGTTATTTTTTATATTGCTTTCGCTATTTCTACAAGCAGCCTCATAAACAGCGGTATCATTTGGACTACTATATAGCCGATTCCCGCGCGTGAAATCAAGCTAAATCCACGTTCTTGGCTTCCTACCATAATGAACAAGCCACCACATAAAGCCACAACAGATGCAATTGGATACGACACTGCTTTGATTAAAAAGATAACTGGTTCAAATGCATTTACAATTCTGTTGTACAGTTGACCATCTATATAATTCTTTATCTTCCCATCATTTGATTGAACATCTTTAAATACTTCGTTCACATCACTTCCGGGTTCAGCTGCAAAACCATGAGGTATATCTATAACGTTACTGAATATAATAGCACTACCGATTACTAATGATACACGCACTGCGATAGGTGCGTATTTTTTTGCTTTCTTTTTGAACAAGCTCCATTTTTTCTTCGCTCCATAATTTCCGCTCATAAAGTCCTGTATGCTCATTGTCTCAGTTGCCATATGGACCATCCCCCTGTTTTTAATGGAAATCAGTAACCGTAAATATGTTGCAATCTAATCCCTCGCACAGCTTTTTTAATTGATTCCTGCGGTATTCGGTTGTTGTATACCAAGTGAATTGAGGTAGTTTATCAAACACATTACAGTCAATTAACTTTCTATATTTCTGCATCTTCACACGATTTGCACTCATTTTCTGCTCATGATCTATCTCTACAATGTGATACCTTCCATCATCGTTAAATAAAGCATCTGCAATTATAGAAACAACTCCCTTCACATTCATTTTCACTTCTTGTTTCCATGAAGCAGGACAGTTATAGGCGATATAAATATCATTTCTCATGATATAGTGCCGGAATTGATTAGAACGCTTCAAAACCTTCTTACTCCCAATACGCTCACGACCTTCTTTGTTGAGATAATAAACTTTTTCTGAATCTCTAAAGCTAGATACATATTCTTCAAGCTCCTTCATAACACGTGAAGCGTTTCTGTCTCCGCCAAGATTGTGCAACACTTGTATTTGCTTCCTAGTCAAGAATCCCAATTTCCTCAAGCTCGAGAGAATATTGTCCGTTCTTGTTTCCTTCATCGCTAGTTTTTGCATCTTCATGCTCCTTTCTCGCTCTAATATTGACGTGTGGCTTTATAATGATATCTATTTGCTTGTTATCGATATAAACAGTTTGTAAGACCTTCTTTTCATTGGTTTGGTATATAGCTCTTCCCTTTATGTTGGGAAGACACTCTGCGCCGCCCTCATCCAATACGGCACGGCTCCCTGCTTCCGTTTGTAATCTAAAGCAAACACGAGCACCAATGTTTTGTCGTAGTTGTGATGGTAAGGCTTCATTCGTCGGATATTGAGTCGAATATAGCAACCTCATCCCTGCTGCTCTCCCTCGTCTTCCTATATCAACAATGATGTCCCTGCACTCTTGGTATGGCGTCATGTCGGCAGCTTCATCTACAATGACAAAGTATCGCGTCGGATCCTCCGCTTCTTTTATATCTTCGTATCCGTTTTCTAGTAAGTATTCGTTTCTTTCATTCAGTTTGTTTTGCAATTCTCTTAGAGTCTCAAGGGCTTCCTCGGGGTTCTTCGCAATTGATTCGACTTGATTTAAGAATCGGTACCGGTTAAAAGATAGACCACCCTTCAAATCAATAAGGAATAGCTTTGTATTCTCCGGTTGGTTGCGTACAAGAGATGTAATAATAAGCTTGAGTACATTCGATTTCCCCATGTCTGTCATCCCTGCTGAGATCATGTGTGCAATCTTATCGAAGTCGTGTTTTACTAATCCATCTCTTGTAAAACCAATTGGCACTTCCCATCCTCTACACTGCTTTATTATTTCTTCCTCAAATTTCACAAAATCAGGAATTCCTTTCTCATAAACTCGTATTTTTAACAAACCATCGTAGGACAGCTCTATTTCCTTTCTAACGCATTTCTTCTTGTTTATGATGTTTCGTATTTGTTTTAAGAAATCTTTTCTAAAACGAAAAGTTTTGAAGTCTGATAGCTTGAAATCGTAGACTTTGCTCTTATGATTCAGTCCGTCCTCTAAATGCTGCATCTTTTGTTCGAAATCGGAGAAGCTAAGGCCCAAGGGAATCCTATACGCATATTCCACGCCCCAATCATTTCTTGTTTTACGAAGCAGTTGTATTGTTCTGGTATCTTTCCCCTCTTTCACTCGTAAACCACAATTAGCACAAATCCTTTGAATCTTAGAGGCATCATTTGTTGCTCCTTTTTGGTGCATTTTTGAGAATAGAATTACACCACCGACCGCAGCTGAACTTACTAACTCAAATATCAAAGGTCTGCACCACCCCTCAAGTATGTTTTGGTAAAAACAGTCCCTGTAGATTAGAAGAGAGAATAATAGCTATGAATCATTGAAAATAGTAACCTCGCAATGTCCGAAGCATCATTCTGTGAAAGAATTCTATTTCGAATAGGCGAAACGAAGTTTTATAAGGCTATCAAATTAGAACGATGAATCGTAATTTGTTTGGTATGGTAAAAGGTATTCTCTATCGCTTGACCAATATGTAAAAAACTTTTTCCTCTACGCGAATATTTTTTTACGTATGTGTCCACAATGTTGAAAAACATAAGTTTAGGAGTGATAGAGGTGTTTTGGAAATTTGGAGGGAAGCAGAGGACGCGTTTAGGTAAATTTCTTGATTCGAACGGATATAACCAAAACGACTTAGAAAAAATAGCTAAATTGAGTAGGCCTACTGTTTCAAAAGCTTGCAATGATAAAGAATACATACCTAGCCCAACTGTTATGAAGAAAATACTTCAGGCGATCAGGAAAATAAACCCGAATGCTAAGTCTACTGACTTTTGGGACATGTAAAACGATGCTACCGATATTACCGAAAATGACATAAAAAATAGTCCTACTTTTACAGTGGACTTGTTGGTTAGCTATAAGCGCGCGTTACGCTATTAGCTATATGCGGGGGATATGCTTTTGTTGCGTGTACATAAAGAATAATTTAAAAACAAAAAAGCCGACTCCACAAAAGGAATCGGCTGGGCATTACTTAATATCAAAATGCTTTTCTTCCACAAATGTTTGGTTTCCGATATCAATCCATCCGTTTTCACGAGAATAAATATCTAATGGAGCAGCACCATCAACCTGCCCTTTAAAACTTCCATCTGGAGCACCTGGTTTCGAATATGTGTTAATTCCATAACCTGCTGGATATTTAGAGTATGCTTTAAACCATTGCACATCAAAATGTTTTTGTTCTGCCCATTGTTGTCCACCAAGGCAAATCATATTTTGGTCACCACCATACCAAGCGCCAGCAAGAATTAGATATGGTGTTTTATCAGAAATACGTCCGTTATAAAATCCAGATACAGGTTTTGTATATAAATTGACTCCATATCCTTCAGGATATTTAGAAACAGCGATACCGATTCCTGCTGAACGAATCGGTTTGCTCTCCACAGTTGAAGAAGAATTGTTGTTTCCTGCTCCTTCACGTAGTACATGATTGTAGTCGAAGCAAGGACAATCTTTCCACTCATACCCTTTTAGATCACTATGACCTTTTATAGTTTTAAGCTGTGGATATGTCTTTTGTAAATGTGATACCAACCAACATAAACTACGTTTTTGCGCCGATGTTGGTTCCTGTGTACGGAAATCACCGGTTAAGCAAATCCCAACGCAATATTTATTATGATTCCCTACATGATAAGACATAACACCAATACTATGATTTTGCTTAATTGTACCATCTTGTTCAATTACAAAATGATAGCCAATGCCCGGCCAACCTAATGTATCAACATGATAACGTGCATACGCTTCTGCGCTACCTGTTTTTGTTAAACTGTGATGTACAATGATATGTGTTTTACTAGATGCACCGTAATCTTTGTATGAACCATTCGAACGTAACTTACCTCTCATATTTAGAATGTTCATTACTCAACATCTCCTTTTGGGTTTTCGTCATGATCTGACCAAATACCAAGTGCGATACCAACAGATAGTAAATAAGGCGCTAACTCATCTAAGAAACTCTTTGCTTCTGGCATCCCAAATCTCGTAAATAAGAATCCAAGTAAAGAAAAAACCGCAACCCATGTCTTCCAGTTGCGGAATCGTTTTTTGATATTTTCTTTATTCATATTTAATTCGTCTCCTTTTCTACATTATCTAAACGTTTGTGTGCTTGCTTCGCGCTTTCCTCAACCCTTGTAACTCGTTCTCCAAGTGCAATCATTTGTTTTTCACTCGCTTTTAAATCAATTCGAATATCATCCACACCCTTACGGATATATCCTAATTCAGCTCTCATTTCTGCACTCTGTTGCCCATCCGATTTAATTGCTTTTGTTTTATTCAAAGAGTATGCGAAGTAGCTAATAGCAAGGGATAACACCGCGATTAGTACACCAATTTCAATTGTCATTGTTTACCTCCTTTCAAAATAAAAAAGCCTGCTTCTGCACGCTTAGTTGTAGCTAACACCATCTCGTAATAATGTTAATCCTATATTTTGAGCTACATTTTCAAACATCACTCGGTACCCAGTGTCATTTGGGTGTAATCCATCAAAAAGCAATGAATCTACTGTAACACCAGTATTTACTGCATAATCTATAAACCATTTATAGTTTGAAACATAGCTCATGTTAAATTCTTTAGCTATCGAAGCAATCGCTCTGTCTACATCGTCCATTTTAAAGTTCCTAACAGCTTCCATATCATTCGCTACAGAAACAGGGTTAGCGGACATAATTACAATATCTAATCCTAATCCTTGTACATACTTAATAATTTCACGAAGATATGCTTTAGTAACAGCTGTAGTTTTAAAGTTATGTCGGTCATTTGTACCGATTTGCATAATAATTAAATCATCATCAGCTTCAATTAACTGTGTTCTATTTTGATACAAGTATTGTGAATGTTTACCACTGATACCGAAGTTTACAACATCAACTGTTTTTGGTATTTTCAACCCTTGAATATACACAGTATTTGCTGTTGAACTAGCATTCTTCTTATTCGCTTCACGAATTTCAAATGAATGCTTCGTAAGTGTTAATCCTGTAATTTTAAATTCAACATTGTCTGCATAAGCTGCTGCATAAGTGTCTAACTCTCCCCATTTTGCTCCATCAATAAAAATATCCATAATACCTCCACCAGTTAAACTAGCGTACATTACAGATAAGTGATCACCATGAAAATCAAATTTGATTCCATTAGCAGTAGTAGTATTTGTAAAACGCACTTGCCATTTGCAACTAGCGTTGTTATTTTCACTCATTGTATGTGTATTTGAGGAATAGGAAAGACCAGGGTCATTTACCGCAACATCTACATCTTTATTATATTCACTTAATACATGATCTCGTAACATATTTGCCCAACACACAGCGGTCGTTACGTTTGTTTTATATCCAGTATCACCGATTATTTTATCAGTTGCTGAGTATCCAGTGCCACACAATCCAGCTGTGATACTATCTCCAATCAATTTGATTTTTGTTTTTACAAATGGGTTACCTAGATGTTCAGCGATAACTTTTGTCGATTGCACTACAGTTCTTTTATCTTTTTTGCCAAATGTGTTAACTACGTTTATATACTGTGCATTAGGACCATATATTTTATTTTTAAAAATATAAAGTAATATCCGCTTGTTTTGTGTATTAGCAGTCGAAAACTTTTCAATCGATACTGTTACGGGATTAGTTGAAATATCAACAACAAGCATATGAGCTGTTACAGACTGTTCACTTGGAATTAATAATACAAGGTTTTCTTTTGTAGTACTTGAATTTAAGTTCAATGTGCGCTCTTGAATCATTGCATAGCAGGCAGGTTTAATTGTTAGTATTAACTTTTGGAAGTCCACATCTATAAATCCTTCATTGACAATTGTAGCAGTTGCTAATTTTAACTTAGTATAATCAACAGCATCTGTAGCTAATTTTTCTTTTGTTACACCACCATCTTGAGGTGTGGCATTTACAGGCGTTGTTCCAGCCATCATTTGTTTTACTTCGTCTGATAAGTTAATCTGTTTGATTTTATTTGCATCAGAAGATGTATCTAATCTTGTTGCTGGAATCTTCTCTGTTCTTGCTGCATTAACATCATTAGACAAAACTCCAATTTGATTTGTATTTTCTGTTGATTTAGCAAGTGCTGCTTCTGCTGTTTCTTTTGATGCAACAAGAGCAGGTAAATCTACTCCATCTAACTGCTTACCTGCATCAATAGCTTGCTGAATCAATGGGTAATCGTTAGTTGATTGAATTGTTTTATCAGACATTAAGGATTTGTCAACGTAAAAAGCAAACTTTTGCGTTTCTAATCTTTGTGTTTCTCCTGATCTGATAACTAATTGTCCGATTACTTTACCTACGGCTGCAAGTGTTTGACTACGTAAAATTAATTTCACTTTACCTTTCACAGCGTCAATAACCGAAACATTCTCTTGATATACCAGGTTTTTATCTGATTTTTCGAATGCAATTTCTACAGTTTTTCCAGTTAAATTTAAAAGTTCTTTTTTATGAGTTATATTGATTGTTAACTCTGCTGAGTTTAAATCATTTTGCGAAAAGCGAATTTCTTGCAACTCTTGATCTAAGGTTTGATCTTTACTTTCCATCGTGTCTACTGTGAGTTCTCTTGGTTTTAATAAGTCTTCACTCATCTTCTCACTCCTTTTTGCAAAATAAAAAAAAGACCAGCTATTGCTGCCCCGTTTCTGTTGGATTTCCAGTTGTTGGTGTTTCTGTTGAATTTGCATTATTAATTAAGTTTTGAACTAAAGCTTCTAAAGATGCCATTCGACTATTCATTGTTGATATTTCTATGTCTTTGGCTTCCAACTTTTCTTTTAATACTGTTATTTCTGCTTCTTTCGCTTCCAGTCTCTCATTTAATTTTGCAATTTCTTGGTCATGTTTTTCTTCAAGTTCTTGCACTGATTTAACTGTTAATGCCGACGTAGAATATAAATGAGTACCTGTTCCATCTTTATCGATAAATACATCGTCACATTCATCAACAACAAAACCGAAATATGTTTTGATGTCTTTTGTTGTTAAAGGAGGATCATTAGGGTCTTTATTCTCCCTCATCTCATAAAGTAAATTTACATCACCTTTATAATTGAATGCTCTAACCTTAGCGTTTCTGATTTTCTCTAAAGCTGAAAAAGGAACATCACGAATATTTGATTTGTATTCTCGTAATGACGGACTGATTATATGCGCTTTGACACCACCCCAACCATCACCTACAGAGTCAGTCAAAACTTGAACAACATCTCTATAGCCTTCTACCCTGCTGTTTCTCAGTTTTACTGTCGGCAACCTCAATTCTACATCTGAATTACCTCCCCAATCCTTTACAACTAGTGACGTATTGTACAATCCAGTTTTTCCACGTCTGAAATACCATTCGCCAATTCCAGAGTAATAAACTTGCATATCGTTAGCATGCAAAACACTAATCCCATTTCTTTGCATTTCCCAAAAAACAGATTTATAAGTAACTCCATTTATAACTTCGTCAACAATTCCTATATTTGCAGAAGCTGATGGCCATCCTGCGCCCATTTGCGTCATTTGTAGTGTGCCTAATATAGTATTAACGGTATTATCTCCACCAAGAATAAGAGTAGGTTGCACTGATCCATCTGTTCTTCTGTGATAACCAACATACAAACGAACGACTCCACTTTCATACAGACGCATAAACTGGTCATCTAAACTTACATAGTTGTTGGTATTAGATGTTTTGATTTGTAGACCGCTTAGTAATTGACCAACAATCCATTCAGCTTTTACTTTACCCACTAAATCAATTAATTCGGCTTTGATTTTTATCGTCTCAGCTGTTTGGTTTATTTCCGAAATTACATTCCCTTTTTTAACAGTGTTACTAATTTCGGTTTCAGTAATTTCAATACGACCTTCCATCTCTTTTACATAAGCATCTTTTGCGAACTCGCCATTAGCTTCTTCTTTGGAGTAAACTTCTGTTTTCTTTGCTGACAGTTCTATTCCTTGCTTATTTAATTCGATTGCACGATCAATACTTTCTATTTTTGTATCGTAGTCTTCTAACGCCACTTTTTCAGCGATTTTATCAATCAATTCATCACGGTTAATCGTATCGTTAGGGTTTGGCAAATGAACCGATGGAACAGAACCACGTTGCAATTGTGGTTTCGCAACCCACATTAAGCCGTTTTTCGCAACGAGAATTCGAATTCTAACTTTTGCACATCCAGTTGGTGCAGTTTCTGTAACAGAATAACGTTGCCAATCATTGTTTTTGTCTGGTTTGATTTCCTTTGTAACTTGTGACAACAACTGTGTAGCATTCCAGAATTCTATTTCTAACGAGGCTTTATCGTCGATAGATGCTATATCATTAGCAAATGTATAAACGGATGCTACGAACTGTTCTGAAGGCTGACATGATACATATTCGCTATAAATGCTACTGTTTTTAACAATTTGTCCTACTGCATAGAATCTCATAGTATTAGCATTTTCAAATTTCTTATTAGTATCTAATGACCATGCTTCTTCATTTACAACCCAGTATTTTGCATCTTTTAACCATTCGCTGTTACGAATATCGTTAATTGTACCGATTTTATCTAAATAATCACTTACCTCAGTAATCGAAACCTTTGCTCTAACTTCTTCAGAAAGTGCATTTAGTTCAGTTGTAGTAACCGCTCCAATTTCCTCTGGTGTATTGACACCGATTTTATCCCAACCTTCACCTGTCCAAATGTACAACATAGAAGGAGTTTCACTTGTATTACGCCAAAGTGTTTTGCCAGGTTCTAAGTCAGTTGTAGGTGGATTGTTACCATCTTTTATTGTTGTTTGGTAATTATCAAGATTCTCTAGCACCTGTTCAGCAATATCTTTTGCAGATGCGCTTTCTTTTTTTACAACATCTACTGTCTCATTCGTTTCTTTCAACGCTTTATCTAACGCATCTAACAGCTCTCTAGATGCTTTCCCTGCAAACATGGCCATAATACGGTCATACATTTTATCTAAACGACTACGCATGTCCTCTAATTCACGGAATTCACCAAAGTAATATACATCTTTCGTTGGATCAGTATCGCATTCGTCTGCTGCGATAAGTCGAGATTCAAGGAATAACGGTGGACTAAACTTTGTATCCTTAATGCGAACAATATCGCCTTTGTGTACTGCTTCGTGAGATAAACCAAATACTTTTTCAAGGGCGATCGCATCAACCTCATACAAAACTGATGTACTGATTCTTTTCTTAAGTTCCATTTTGGTTAGTTGCAGTAATCTCTCCGCTGTCATATCCTGGTCTTCTGTCTCTGGTGTATAGATATCAAACATGTGTGTACCATCTTTGCTCCAACGTTGTAATGCATCATAATCCGCTGTATAAATCTTACCGTTATTTACACTTTCGAATGTAAGCCACTCGGTTTCTCCTGTTTGTTCATTCTCCTTAGACGGACCAACACCAACAAGAGCTGTAACAACATTTTGTGAGTTTTCAATACGACGGATACCTTGCAAATCCTTACTAAGAACAACTTCTTTCCCATTATCGCGACCGACTTTTTTAACCATATCTACATATCTGCCAACGATATACGAACCTTGAATTTCAGTTCTAAATCGTATTTCTAACTCGAATGTAGATGCGATTTGTTTCAGTAGGTCTAAAGGGTTGGTAAATTCTTTTATATGAATTGTGCGGAAACTAGTGTATTCCGCAATACCCCGCTTCCATTTTGTTCCGTTAAGAGCAAAATCAAGTGCTTGATTTAACGTGTAAGCTTGTAGTGTTTGTGGCTTAATATAGTTTGATTTTTTGAGTTTCGTATGTTCTCCTAGAGCAATCACTCTTTTTGATCGATTAACAGAATCTTGTTCCGCTTCAGTGATAACATAAGAAACAAAAGAACCATCACGTACACGCTTCACTATCAAATTTTGTTGCATAAGTGATGCAGCGATTTTGGTTCCATCCATTGTTGTAAATTCAAGTATATCAACATTATTTTTAAGTTCCCATTTCCGTATATCATTCCAGTAATCTTGCTCTTTAATGACTCCTATAATTTGTTCTGTTTTAAAATCTACAATGAATAGCAGATTACTATTCCTACTCATAAATACCGCTCCCTATATGTTACTTCAACTTCTCCAATGTCTGCTGGTAAAATAGAAATCTCATTTTGTCCTTTTTCAATTGTTATATAATCGGTCATAAAGTCTTTTGTATAAATAGCATCTTTACCATTTATCGTTATACTTGCGTCTGTTGTATCTACTTCTACAACATCACCAGTTTGCATGATGTACGGAACATCTAATTCTGTTTTCAGATTAAACTTCCACACTTTGATATCATGTACAGCAGCCTTAACAGATGTATCTGTACTATAAGAACCAATATGAACCATTATTTGAGCGACTTTGTTCATGTATTTATTTTCAACATCTGTATATGTTAAAAATCGAGCAGAATCATGAGTTCCTTTACTTGTTAATTTCGTAATGTACCCTTCCCAATAGTTGCCCACTCGAACAATTCTTAAAATTCCATGGAAATTATTCCATGTCCACGAATAATCTCCAGTTTCAGCAATTATATGATGGCCAACATTTATCGCTCCAGCTCTTACTTCTCCTTGGTTCTGTGTAACTGTACGGTACGAATCTGACATTGCCATTTTCCCAATGATATTACTGTTTTCATCTAATAGATAGATTTCTACACGACCAATATTTTTTTGGGACTCTTCGTTGAAACAATCTACAACTGCTTCGATAATAAAATCTTGTAACGGTTCTGTAAGGCTTCGCTTTGCTGCTGGACCATGCCAATCAGAACCAGAACCAAAACTTCCTGCCGTGAACTTTTCTCCATCTACTTTAATTGCCCCAGCAATCGCTCCACCATCAACTTTAGCATTTGAATTGTTTAGTTCAGACCATCCTATAAGTGATTTCATCTCATCATGTAAAATAAGTTGCTCTCGTTCTACTGTCCTCTTCTCTAAAGAGACTGGATATCCCATGCGGAAATATTGATCACCATTTTTATTTATGATGTCTAAAAAGGTAGATGGATTTGTTACTGTGATTTTGAATTTTGGTTCAGAACGCTCAGTCCCTTTGTTATCAATCGTTGCTTTTAATTGATAGTTATCTAGTGCAAAATTTATAGCTTGTTTGGCTCCTAATTTATAAGGCATTGGACAAATGAAAGTTAATGTACCTTTGCCTTTATACACTAATTCTTCAAGGTCCGATGTACCATCTAACATAGCTAAATAGGTTCTGTCTGGCTCGTCGTCAAAGATTAACTCACATGGTTGATCTGTAATTAACCAATTCGCTAAATCCTCTTTGATTTTCTGTAAATCGCTTTGGTTTTTAGCCTTAATCACAAAAGGAACATCAATCCGACGTTCCTCAGTTGTTGTATTTAACAAGTATCCACCTGGTCTATGTGCTACTTTTAATATATCTCTTTTTATAGGCGCCCAGCTCGGACGGCTAAACCCTAATAATGTAAAAATATAGTCTTTTCTAATGTCATTGAATGTGAAACTTGATCTACTTATAAGATCACCTCCAAACTCTAAGTGTTTTAAAATTGTTTTAATAGATTAGCGTTGCGTTCATTGATGTCTTTTATGTCCCCAGCCAGTAATTCGCCTACAATCCTTTTATCCATTACTAAATATGTGGGACTATTATTTGCCGATGTTGTATCAACAACGAAACCTCTATCAGTACCGTTCATTTTTTCTTGCGTTGCTGACTTTCCACTTCCGTTTGTATTTCCATCATTTGTAATCATTTGAATTTCAGGAAGTGTTAATAAATTCCCTAATAACCCTTTTACTTGTGGAAAAGCTAGTTTAAGACTGTCACTGATAGGTCCACCGAAATCTAAATGGTCAAGATCACTTAAAGGTCCTGTTTTCGCTGGAGAGAATGGTAAGAAATCACGTGCTTTTTGTGCAAGGTCGCTTACTGCATCAGTAACCCAACTCGCTGCACTTTTTATCCCTTTTGCCATCATCTCAATTAAGCCTTTACCAGCGTTGAAGAAGGTATTTCCTAGTCCATTTATAAAGCTAACTACTTTATTAAGTGTCCTGCTCACGCCTGTCACAATACCGTCTAGTTTTGAAGATACCCCACTAACAATACTTTGCCATAATTCGCTGAAGAAATTTTTTATCATGCCACCCCAACTATTCGCAAAAGCAGTCACCTTTTCTAATTTTGAACCGAAAAATACATATATTTCAGCTAGAGCATCATTCCATACTTTTTTGATATCGCCCCAAAATTTAACAAATGGTTTAACGATGTCACCTGCAAATTTACCAAGCCATTTCAGGATTCGCCCCGCTCCCCAAAGTTGTAGCCAACCCCATAGTAATTCAAGGGCTCCGTTCCAAATTTGTTTCACACTTTCCCACATTTTCGACCAATTTCCAGTGAATAGAGCTGCGAAAAAATTAATAATTCCCGTGATTACATTAAGTGCTCCCTGAATTACTGATTTAATCGCTTCCCATGTTCCAATCACGATTTCTTTTATAATTGGCCATAAAACTTGCATAATTGAAACGATGATAGGCATAACAGTTTGGATAATTGAAAGTACAAAATTCCATACATTTTGTGCTGCTTGCATAATCATCGTACCGTTTTCAGTCCACCATGTTTGGATTTGTAATAAAATTTGTTGGAAATACGTGGTCATAGCCGTCCAAACTGGAATCAGTATCCCATTTAGAATGAAATTCCAAACAGTCATCGCAGTGGTTTGTATCATCTGCCACCCAGTTATAACCGCATTTCTGAATCCTTCACTTGTATTCCATAGATAAATCAATCCAGCAACTAATCCAACAATTGCAGCTGATACTACCCATACAGTTGCGCCCATCGCACCCAATCCTGTAATTAACGGTCCAATAACCATCCAAATAGAATTCCAAGCAGCAAGCATTCCATTCCATAACCCTATACCTATTGCTAAAGGGGATAATATAAGTGTTAATGCAGGAACTAACATGATAATTGCTTGTATAATTAGTGCTAATGTCGGATGTGCTTGATTGAATAACGTCACAAGTTCAAAGAATTTAGCTGCAAAATTTACTATTGGAGTCATAAGCATTCCGAAAGCATCAACCATCGGCTGAATCGCTGTAACGAAAGCGCCTTTCATTCTTTCCCAAGCTAATCCTAAAGGGGTTAATGAATCTTGAAGTTCCTTTATTTTCTTGTCAGTTTCTTCTTTTAATGCCGCCAACTCCGTTGTCGCTTGTGCTTTCGCTAAACTCATTTTTTCTTTCCATAGACCAACATATTTAGTCAATTCTACATCAGTCATTTGAGATATAGCTTTTACTTCTTCAGCAGATTGTGGTCCCATTTGAGCAAGGTAATTAGAAAACTCCGTCCCTGCTCGTTGTGCTATACTAGCTAGATTATCTTTCCATCTACCTAATATCCCTACTTGCTCCTCAAGATTCTTCGTTAATTTCTGTCCACTGGTCTTTTTCATTTGTACTTCTTCAAAAAGATTCCATGCTTCCATGATTTCTGAGGTTCTTTGTTTAACCGCATCCCTATATGCTGTTAAAGCTTCTTCTTGTTTCTTATATACTTCAGATGGATTTGGTCCTTTAGCAGCTTTAAATAAACTTGCATATAAAATAGCACTTGTAGCCGCAGCGGCCAGTGCTACCATTTGAAACCTCATTAACCCTTGTGTGATCATCATGGTCATATTTTGCAAGTCTTTCATTTTAGCTGTTGGTCCTAACATTTTTAGAGCTAACACTGAAGCGTTACCTGCATTAGCCATTCTGTTCAATGCATCTGCTGCACGTAATCCTGCACTATTGATTGTGTATAGAGGGTTTGCCATTCTTACATAATTTTCACGTATACGAGTCGCTTGAGTGGTCATATTCTGCATGTAACCTATTGTCTGTAGCATACCCATCATAGCTAATCTATTTCCATTTATAGCTGCGTCTGCTGCTGCCTTTTGTGCTTTGCCTACTTTTTGAACTTCTGACAAAAACTCTCTAGTTGTACCAGTGTAATTTTTAGACGCTTGTGCTAATTTATAATATCCATACTCTGTTTCCATCATGGAGTTATTATGCTGTAACATCGATCGAGATTGCTCTCTAAACCCTTCTCTCATCTCGTTATACATGTCTCTTTGACGTTGCGTCATAGTGCTATACATCGCTTCTTGTTCTCTTCTTTGCTGGTAATAAGAACGAGAAGTTCTGTTTGCTGCATCTTCAGTGGCATCTGCCATTTGACGTGTCGCTTGTTCTTCAGCATACCTTGCTGCTGCTAATTGCCTTGAACTTTCTGTCGCTCTTCTGTTGGCATCCGATGCCATATTAGCCGCATCAGTTGCCGTTTCACCCGCTCTTCTTGCTGAGTTACCTATTTCTTCGTAAGAGCGTCTTGCCTCTTCGCTTGTTCTACTTAGCTGTCTAGTGGTTTCTGCGTGAGCTTCTCTACCAGCTTGACCCATATTTTCGCCCACACGTTCTAACTCTCTATTTACTTCTCTAACATCACGACGTATGTTACTACGATCCAACCTGGTTTCTATTTCGACTCTTCCATCTGCCAATTACCTCACCCGCCTTCTATCTGTGCCTTTTGCGCTTCCATTTTCTTTTGAAACGCTTCAAATTCTTGTTGTTCCCTTATTTCTTTAGCTTTTGGAAGTTCGTACATAGCTTTCATTTTCTTGATACGCTTCCGTTCATCAGAATTGTGTTTATCTTTAGGTGGTATTTCACAAGTTCGGTAATATAACGCTTGTCCTATTGGCGATTTACTTGAAAGATTACGAAAAAGAGCGATAAATTTGTTCCATTGCATTTTTCCTTGTTGTTCAATTAAATCGATATTATAGTCAAACAAAAAAGAGGAAAAAATCCGTTCTGCGTCCACTACAAAGTCGATAGTAGGAATTGTCGGCTTCTTTTCCTCTTCTTGCTTTTCTTCTTTCTGTTTCATTAAAGTCTTCAAATCAATATCTAATCTATCTTTTAAAACGTCCATAAGCAACTGCGCTTTGTACTCACCATTCAATTGATTTAAAGCTACTTTATCGACAATCAACATATTTAATGCAATATCAGGTTTTACTTGTTCATTGATACCTTCATCATCAAATAGTTCGAATAATAAAAGCACGTTATCAAAAGCAAGATTTAACTCTAAACGAACGCCATTCCATATATAAAAGTCATATTCACGTTCGGTTAACTTAAACATTATTTCTTCACGTTACTTAGGTATTTATTACGTGCTTCATCAGCTTTCTTTTGATTCTCCTCAAGGTAAATGCTATTTAAGTAATGAACAAGTCCCATTAGATTTGTAGATGATTTACCTGCTTTTTCATAAAGTTCATCAAAAGTGCCTTCACCTAAGAAAGTCTCAACAATATCCTTTGTAACTTCTTTTTGCTTTTGAGCCGTTTCTTCAAATTCTTCATCTGTAGCAGTTTCATAGTCCTTTATAATTTCAGTTACTTCTTTAATTTCTTTATCAAATCGCTTAAATGCTTTTTGATATTTCGTCAATGCCTCATCATTAAAATCCACCTTATAAAGCTTTCCAGCTACATCAACTTCCTTATAAGTCTTTTCAAATTCAAATTTAAATTGTGTCATATTCATTCTCCTTTTTTAGATAAATAGAAAAAGAGCCGCATTAACGACTCTCATCAAGATGTAACAGGTGCTTTTGTAAACGTTGGTACTCCATCAAAGCTAATAGTGAATTCAATTTCCCCTTTAGAGTTGGCGTCCCCACCTGGAGCTTTAATGTCTGATATTGTTGCGGGTCCTTCCCACTTATCTCCGTTTGGTTCAGTAACAGTGAATGTTGTTTTACGCGCTGGACCATACTTATTAGTCAAACTGAAAATGTAATCCTGCGCTTTATCACCATAGCTCCGGTGACCTTCGAAGCCGTAAGATAACATACCGCCTGTAACGTCCCTTTCAGCAGAACCGTTCCCATCGTAGTAATATGTTTCTTCTGACTCTTCATTGTTATCCGGATCAACAGATGTAATCCCTTTTGCGATTCTAGCTTTTATTAAGGTTTCAGTTTCTGTTTTAATCTCAATCTCAAATTTATAACCGTGATTTAATAAAAAACCTTGATTCATATTATCAACCTCCTATTTCTAATTCCGTAGTAAAAAGCGCGGTGTATATATACTCGTTCGCTGCTGTCTTTTCAACGAAATTAGGCTCCACATACACATTAAGTCTTCTTAGTGTATAGGAGCCATCTATAGCGTTGAAAACACGCCTATGAACGTTATTTAGTTCTCTTGTAATAAATTCAACTGTATTGTTTGCTTCTAGTTGGTTACTGCTTTTTGCGAGTATCTGAATTTGTTTATTGATGATTTCACTTTCGTAATATTGCTCTCCTGGTGCGGACGGAATCATCCTTATAGCAATACTTTTTCGCGGTGTATCATTTACCCCTATATCTAATAGATCAACTTTTATAGGAGCAAATAGGATACTTGGTGGCAAAGTAGCGATTAAATGCTTCTTGACCGATTCTATTAGCCATATCATGTTTGCCCTCCTATAAGTTCCGTTTAATCTCGTTTTCTACGATTCTAGCCCAATCCGTTACATTTCTAGCTTTGGCTTCCTCGAACCATAAACCTCTGGCATTATGATTGACGTCTTGTGAGAAATTGTACTGGGGGTTGTAATACAACCTCCGTGCATAAGGAGTATTCCATTCAATATGACCCTCTCCAGGCCTGCTAAAACGGATTGATGATCGTTCCAATTCACCTGTATCTTTTGGAATGTAGTAATTACTATCTTTCAGCACCTGCTGATCTAATGCAAATTGCGCTTTATCTGATGCTTCAAGTACCTTACTTTCAATTGCTTGTGTATCCAATTGAATATTTACTCTTATCAAACTAATAGCACCTCCACATGATGAAGACTGCTTCTATCATAAAAGTCATTGACTTTACTAACGGTCATTTCTTTACCGTTGAATATAACTTTAGATTTCTCTTTAAAAGTTATTGGCGTCGAATGCACTGCATCATGAAATAACAGCGTTTGCATTACTACACTGTCACCATTTCCGTTGGATACAAATGTCTTTTTAGGTTCCACTCGTACCCTTTCAATCGTTACAGCAGGCTTGTAGTTATCACTACCACCCCAAGCGTCATCCTCACCCTTATACTCCAAATACGCAACTGTATGGATTAATAGTGAACGTCTGATTGGTTTAGCCATGTACACACACACCTGAGTAAAGTAATCCGGTCGGTCGTAAGTAATCGACTACAGTTATTGCATAGCGATCATAATAGCTTGGTCCTTCTGCTGCTCCTGCGCTCATTCCATTCTCTGAATAAGAACCTACAGAAAACCCTCCGCCACCTTCACTTACAGTTGCAGAAGTTTCTCCATTGATTGCTAAGAATTCAACTTGTGCAGCAGTTGCTTTCTTAACTTGTTTCTTAATAAAAGGTGTTAACGTATCAAAGTTAACACCTTCTAATTTATAATTAATGATATGGTCAATCTGATCACTAGCACGAGTGATTAACCTATCTAGTAGTGCTATATCCGATACCGTAGTACCTTTGTATTCATTATTGTAGTAATCAGCATCTATATATGCCATATGATCACCTACTTAGCAGCAGACTTTTTCGGTGCTTTTAAATCAGCCAATTCTTTTTTCAGCTCTTCAATTTGGTCAAGTGCTTTGTTGTATTCACCTAACGTGACGTTGCGTCCACCCGTCGCACGTTTGATTACTTTACCTTCTTCGGTAATCTGATCAAACCCATCATTAAGATAGCTAGGGAGAAAGTCTTTTTCGATGTGCAATACTTTATTCAATCGTTGCACTTTTACCGTGTTACTCATTTAACACCATTCCTTTCGTAATAAGAAAAAAGAGAAGCTGTAAAAACTTCTCTTTATGCAGTAGTGATATTGAATTTAACACCTGCTACTTTTGCACCTAAGATGAATACATCCCAGTATTTACGCTCGTAGTAAAGGTATTTGCCACCAGTAGCAGCACTTGGTTCATCTAAGTCAACGAACTCGTATTTTTGCGGAGACACAACCGCTAAAGGATGAACTAAAATCATGTTGATCTGTTTTGCAGCAGCATCTGGAACAGCACCGTTCGTAAAGTTGTAAGCTGTTTTCATGCGAGAAGACGGAACAGTAACGATTGTCACGTCGTCTAAAGAGTAAACATTACGGTTGATGTCTTTTCCGCCACCTGCAACTTCTAACGTGCGTTGGATTCCTTCTGCTTCTTTTAATAACTTTTTAACAGCAGGAGTTACATAAAGTAAACGACCATCTTGTGGTACTTCTGCTTCATCCTGTTCTAACATCATTTGATCAAATACACCTAAGATGTTTGCAGCAGTCAATACCGTAGCATCTGCTGTTTTACCTGCTCCAGTGAATTCAGAGTATAATTTTGAAGCCATGTATTTATCATGCTCAGGGATACTCTCTTCGTTAAGGAATACACGTGTAATGTTAGCGATAGATACAGCCATATTAGTTTCGTCAATGTCTACTGGATCAACTAAAGTACGGAATTCACGGTCATGACCTAAAGTTTTAGGTTCGAATGAGTTATCAACACGGCGTGTGTAGTTTCCTACAACATCACGGTTAACGTCTGTGTATCCGCCTACTTTGATGCTTGGAATTTGAATCGTTTTAGGGCCTGTCCATTTAACGACATTGTTATTAGGTGTGTTGTATAACGCACCGAATGCAGACCCCTGTGCAAACTTTTGTACTAATGCCTCTTGATATTGTGCAGCGAAATTTAATGTAGCCATGAATAAATCACTCCTATTTTTATATTATTTTAGATTCCTTTAAATGCAGCTTTCCATTTTTCAGCTTCAGTCAACGTTTGTTTCTGATGCAGACCAGTTGTAAATGTAGGCTTTGGAGTTCCTTGCGGTTCTTCCACTACACCTTTAAAATGAGGAAACTCTTCAACTACCATTTCGATAGCTTTCGTAATGTCTACATCATCACTAACCTTTGTTTTCGCTAGAGTAATAACAGCATTTAAGTTCTTTTCTTCTGTGATACCTGATTTAATTGCAGCGTTTTCCGCTTGCAAATTAAAAAGAGACTCATCTTTTTCTTTCAATTGAGTCTCAAAGGTTGTTAACTTTTCATTTGTCTTTTCTTGCTCTGTTTTAAGAGAATCTTGGTGTTCTTTCCAACCTTTTAACGATTGTTTAAGCTGATCTAAGTTCTCTACACCAAGTTTCTTTAGTAACGTTGCTTCCTGCTGTTGTTTAGCTTCGTCCATCTGTTCCTGTGTAAAGGTAACAGTTGGTTCTGGAGTTACTGATGGCGTAGTTTCTGGTGTCACTACATTTTGCTCACCTCCTTCCGGTGTAACTGGTGGATTATCTCCCCCTTCAGAGAAGAACTGCATTCCGTCTAATCGCAATCTAAATGGTTTTAACATCTTAATTCCTCCTATACAATACTTTCTCGGTTATATTGGCGTTTGCGCTTCGTCTGATTAATGAACTCTCTCATATTAGCTTGGCGTTGCGAAACCTTATTCTTCGCTTCTTTCACACCTTCCGCATCGCCTAGCGCTTCCATAACCTTTACTTCTTTCTTAGCTTTCCTGATTTGCCGTTCTAAGCTTCGTTGTTGTTGGCTTTCCTTATACGCCTTATCGTTTTCTGCATAATCGTATGGTTCATATGTTTGTTTTGACATACCTTCGATGAAGGGGTACTTATTATGCCGGCAATTGCAACCTAGTAAACCGCTTGCTTCACCGTATGTTGTCGTTGAAAAAGCAGGATATTTCTTGCTTTTTCCGCTCATCGAGTAAATCTTACCTTGATATGGAGCACATCCGGGTCTAGCGGATAAATGCGAACTTACTTCGCACAAATCAACTTTATGTTGCTTCATACGCTCGTCCTGCATCTCATTCGCTACATTATTGCTTGTCGATCTACAGACAAGATTCACGTATCCTTCTGTAGACCATCGTTTCCCCGCCTTATCAATAAAAGCAGGAATACCTTTCTGAGCCCATTTAGAAACAGTCTGCCTAAGAGCTTGTTGCGGCGTTATAACACCACTAAGCACTTTTCCTACCGTTTGATTTAAAACATCAAGATAGACTTGTTGAGCCTGATTAAGCATCGTTGTATTAACGAGATTAAAAGTCTCTAATGCTTGCCGCTCGTATGCATTCAGAATACCAATTAAAGCAGCACTTGTTTGTGCTACAGGAGCAGCGGCTAATAAGCCGGATTGTACGGCTTTCTTATAAATACCTTCATGTTGTTCGACTGCGGTATACCCGGCTGTTTGTAACATCGTGCGTACTTCTTCAACTGTTTTACCACTATGTCGAGCGATGGTATTGATTTGTTGTTTATTTAAAACACCTAATTTATTTAACTGAACCATTCTCCAGTGTTGATATTGTTCTGCATTTTCAGCAGTTAGCAGCAACTCAATATCGTTTTTAAGTATTTTGGCCATGTTTAAAAGCAACTCTTCTTCAATCGCGTTGTAAATATCAACTACGAATATAGAGAGCTGCTGTAATTTCTCAGGAGGTAATGCCATGATTACTCAACTCCTGGATCATTATTTTTCTGTTGATTCCCTTCCAATCCGAAGAAATCAACATTTTCAGGAAGGGCCATTCTATTCTCTTCCGTTATTTCTTCTAACATTTGAATTGCTTCCTCTTCAGAAACACCGTGGATTTTCATGATCGCTTTCTTCTTACTGGTTAGATTGTTCGTAACAAGTAAGATTTGCTTATTAATCTCTGCTGTTTGGTCTTCTGCAATAGAATCATCAAAAGTAACAGTAACTTCGTATTTATCAGTACTTTCGAACTCATCATATAAAGCAGCGATTTCAATTATGATATCAACTAAATCACGAATACCATCCTCAATGACCGTTTCATGTGACTGCTTCGTCCTGAATGTCTTGGAGTTTTCACTTACAACCTCTGTCGCAGTCTTAACTCCTTGTCCATCAAAGCTAAATGCTCCAGCTGAGAAGCCAACTTGCATCGATACATAGTTTAATAATGCATTGATAGCAGCGGTATGCTCTTCTACACGCAATTCCACTGATATATCTTGTATCTGCTTTGCACCATCATCGAAGTTCATTGCTTCATATACCTCGTCAGTAGCATCAAAGTACCTCTGTGGTATGCCTGTTTGTGGATCTATAACGGTCCTGATTGCAGAAGTAGGTACCATGATTCTTTTCTTACCTAAAACAAACTCACGTTGGAAGCTATCAAACGCGATATCAAGTGATTTCAGCGTACTTAGCGCGTTAGCATAAAGTGAAATTCCAAGTGGTGAACTTAAATCCAAGTTGTTAGCTGTATTCGGTTTGAAGTAAACAAACATCGGTTTAGATAAATTCTCGATACGTACTTCTTCTTCCAAGTCAGGATATAAGGTGGATAAAGAAACTTTTACACCTAAATCACCTTGGTTTTTACTCTCATACAGTTCGTTTTTAATTACATACTCTTTACCTTCTACTAAATGCCATTCAAGTAACGTGTACTTCTTATCACCTTTAGAAATTTCATTTACAAACACACCTTCAGTAATATGTTTGTTATCCCACGCAATAGGAATGAAGCAGTCCGCAGTTACATAGGAAAGTTTAATACCTTCGTCCCAATAAACTTTAATAACCATTCCACCCAAAGCAAATGTGTACTCTAGATACCTTTGAAACTCTTTAATGAAATTATTATCGTCTAGGACATTCTTGATATTATCTGATAGTGCTTTATCAGAAATGTTAATTGAGCATTTCTCATTAAAAATAAGAGCAGCCATTTCCTGCGAGATGACTTTCGCCATGTTAAGCGATGCCATCTTTCTGCTCTTCTGCCCTTCAATCGTATGATACTTAACGTCATGCCAATCACCATAATACCCACTATATAAAGCTTTCCACATATCAATATGTTTGTAAGATTCTTCATTTACAGGTATATCTTTTTTATCAGATATCTTTTTAATTCCTTTGATTAGATTCAACTTGTACATCCACCTCCTAACCGTATCAATAATAGCCTTGAACATATTCTCACCACCTTAATGAAGGCATAATAAAAAGCCATCCATTAGGATGACTTATTCCAATATTCTTGTTCTGCTTTTAATCTCGCTTGTTTCGCTTCTTCTATATTATCAAAAGAACCTAATTGTATTCTTTTTTTACCCATATAAATAATAGCTTTGTACTTTCCACTTCTTGTTTCAAAGTACACGCCTCTAATACCTGATTCATTATCATGTCTAACTCTTTGGTTTCTCTGCTGTGTTTTCCTGTCAGCCCAAATGCAATTTTCAGGATAATATCCTTTATCGTTATCAATGCGTTCGATAGAATAATTCGGAAAAGGCTTTTCTCCCATGTCAGCAATAAAATTATCGAATGATAGCCAACGATCACAAACGGTTATCCCTCTATCTTTATAATCTTTAAACGATTCATGTTTTTTATAGGTACATCTAGTTATCATATTATGCCATGAACTGTACTCACTTGACGCCTCTCTTGCACTGCTATGACCATGCTTTATACGAGCACATCCGCATGATATTGTAGCTCCTGTAGTCAAATGACTACTTCTTACAATAACTTCATTTCCACAGTCGCATTTACACAACCACATAACTCGTCTACCTTGATTATCAGCTCTTTCAATAACCGTTAATTTTCCGAACGCTTTTCCACTGATATCGTTAAATCTCATATTAACAACCTCCCCAGATTGTTCCCCATTTATATAATATGGACAGGAAGGTGGGAGCCTTCTTTTCGCCCCGTCGAGCTAGTCCATATGTATATTATACCACGTATCGCTTGTAGAAGTAATTCACTCCATACCTAAAAATATCCATACAGTGGTTAAAATCATCTATCGGATTCCCGTTGTTATCACGAACGTACATACCAACTTCTTTCGTGAAATGATAATGATCGTACGTTTCGTTATCAACTAAAAAGAACTGCTCATTCGTCAAAACGTTTTGTGCTCTTTCTATACCTACTGAGATACCTTTAATTGAACCCTTAATATCTTTAGCGTTATTATCAGCAGCTCTTGTATAAATGGCAAGTAGATGTAGTTCTTCTCTTAATGATTTACACGCAGGGTCAACAAAAACTTCGGTGTAATTCATTTCAAATTTGTCTACACACCACTTAATGAATGGTTTCAATTCTTTCGCATAAGTAGACATCGCTTTAACTTGACCAGTTTCTCTTCCACTATGGTAGTACAATGCGACTAGATTGAGTCTGAATTTATCTCGGTACCTAGTTACGATATAACATGCCATTGTAGTAGCGTCACTATTACCGCCATCTGCAACAAAATACATTTCGTACGGTTTCCCTAATAAAGTAGCTTGTGTATTTTTCTCCATATCAAACATAGAGTAAATTACACCTTCGGGCATCACTCGTTTACCTTCCCAATCTCGAGCGTAGAGATATGGGTTACGCATTAATACTTGTTTTATTTCATCTTTCCGCTCTTGCGTAAGTATCGGATTATCATTTGGAGTCCAATGTACCCATCTTGTATTTTGCACATCAAATACTTCTGATATAACAGGATGTTGTGGTGCAGGAGGATTCAAATCAGCTAAATGAAAACGATCTCGGGCGGCAAAAGTACGCCTAAAACATTCTTGTATCATACTCATATGCAATAGATTTATTTCACAAAATACTACACTGCCGAGCGACATACCTGTAATCGCACCTACACTATTACTTTTAGCGCCGCCCTTATAATAAACACGTTTAATCCCGTTAGGAGTGTGTATTTCTAAGTGAGAACCACGTTCGTCATGCTTAACTTCTGCAAGGTTTCCGAATATATGCTGTAATCCCGTTCCATCTCCATCAATGAACAAACGATGCGCCTGTTCTTGGTTGTATGCAACTATCAAATGATTAGCATCTCTAGTGTTTATCAGATATCGAGCATATCTAAAATGTCCAGCGGTGGTTTTACCTGAGCGTAGCTAAGGTGTGCCTTCATTAACTTCTAGTGTGTAATTAAAAGGCGCTTTAATCACCTGCAATTGCTTGTCACTAAACTTAATTTTGGACACTATGACCACCCCCTTTTTTATTCTTCTAAAGCATCCATTAACGATTCTAATAATGTTGTATCTTTCTTTTGACCTTTGAGTTTAGCAGCACGTTCTTTAGCAAAGTCTGTATCAGCTTTAAGTTTCTCGATTTGTACTTTGTGCATTTCTTGCTGCATTCGATGTCTTTCTTCTTCAATTTGATGCTTAAAGTTGTCAGGAACCAAATCAAAGTATTGAGCCAATTTATCTAATGCTTTCATCTTGTCAGCAAGCTTGATGGAAACACCATCTCTTCCCTGTTTTACTTCGGTAATAATCGACCCATCAACCACGTCATGATCTTGTAAGTCTACAAAATTCATCATTCTTGTAATTGGAGTTCCATCTTCACTTTCAAACTCAACTTCCCTTTGCCCAAAAGTCACATAGTTAGTAATGTCAGCAAATGCAATCTTAATGTACTCTTTCAGCACATCCATCGCTTCTACAAATACATTCTCAACTAACTCACCTTTAAGTTCTTTTATATAGGAAGCAACTCGTTCTCTCCGCAGTAGCCTACTGCTCTGTACATGAGCGCTCTCTTTAGCATATCCAGCCTTTATTGCAGCTTGTGTACCATTAAAGTATTTAACGAAATACAAACAAAAGAGCCGTTCCTTTTCGGTTAGCTCTTCATCTTCTAAAATCTCTTTTAGTTTTTCTTTTGTCTTGGGATTTTTAACATTAGTAACGCTCCTTTTCGCAATAGTAACGTTACCATTCATTTGCTCATCCCATTTATCTTGTGATTTCCACTTTCTGATTTGCGAAGAATTCTTTATATCGAGTTCCTTCGCAATCTCAACGAGTGTTTTTTCACCTTTACTTGCTTTATATATTTCAAACGCTTTGTCTCTGTCCGGGCTACGTTGTCGTGCCATCTACATCTACACACCTCCTATTCAATCCAAGTACCCAAATGTACTTTTTTATAAAACTCTTTCTTCCATTGTTCTTTATCCACTTCATGTAAACGTCCATATGATTGGACTGTCATCATTTCTCTTGTGATTGGAACAGTAATATTAATACTCCCTGGTATCCCTGCATCCAATGCGATTGCCATTTGTTTAGCTTTCTGACTGCACTTCACACAGAATCTATCATTTGTTCCATCTTCCATATCAATCCACTTGTGTTTACACTTCATCTATCACTCACCTCATGGTAATCCCTAAATTAATTATTGTAATTCTAAATATTCAAATGTATAATGAATTGAGCCTGCTATATTTTTTTTAGATCGATCACTCATTTGTCGGAAAAGAGCCCATCCTCTAGTGGGTTCTTTTTTTCTTTACAAAATAAAAAAGCAGCTGTTAAGCTACTTATTCAATAACATCTATTTCTTTCACACCATAAAACCCAACGTAGTATACATCGTATGAACAATCTCTTTTAGCATCTTTTATTTCCTCGTCACTTAATGATTCTCTTTCTTTAAGAACGAGACCAAACTTTTCAACTGCTTTATCTTTATTTAAGAAATGTCCGAATGACTCATAATCTTGGTTATATTCATCCGAGAAATCCTTATACACTTCATATATCTTCAAGTGCATCAACTCCTTATAACAAGGATATCACAAAATAAAAAAGCAGCGGATTCGCTACTTCTGATTAATTGTAACTTTATCTTGTTTTCTATTTAAATTAAAATATATTCAAACAGTAAATAGATAGTAAGTGTAGAAAAGAGTTTATTTTCTATTGTTATACTTTAATTTCTTTTATATGAAAATGAATTTTAAAAGAAATTAAAATCAGAATTAATATCTATATTTTTGTTTGATTTCACTTAACTTCAATATCACAATTTTCATTTGTCGCTACTTCCCAATCATCTTCTAAAATACCACTAATCGTAAATAAGATATCTTTTGTATCTAAGAAGTCGATAACTTCACCAGTTTTCGCGTGTATTTCGATTTTTCCATACTTGTATACCCAATATCCACGCCATACTTTCCTCTTAATTGGTGTACCTGCAATAAATGTTGCAAATAATTCTTTAAAACTCATCATTCTTCCTCCTCATTTCTGTTCGTTGAGTTTGTTTGTTTTGTTAAATCGATACACAACTATTAACTCTATTAAATCAATAGATCTGATTATAACATTCTAAAGGTTAATACATATAATAAAGTAGATTACTAGAAAGGAGGCGTAAACATGGAAAGTTGTATTTTATTCGTAAATGGCCAACCGTTTTTAGTTGTCAAAGTTGCTGGAATCGAAATTGCTAGAGCAGAGATTTCTCTTGATGTAGCATTATCTTTAATAGTATTAGGAATTCCAATTTGTTCTTAATGAATTGAGGTTGTTTTTAAAAGAGGGCTTCGGCTCTCTTTTTTACATTATAAATCCATTCTTTATCTTTCCTTAACAACAAATAAGACGCTATACCGATAACAGCAGCGCCTAGAATAACTAAAATTGCTTTAATCATTTGTTTTATACCTGTCCACTGACGTGCCGTTCCAAAATAATTTTGGTGCATTAATAGATTTTCCTAAATTAACTACAACCTTTTCTAAACGTTCGAATGCATCTATACACTCATTAGCAGCAGTAGTCAATTCTCTAGTATTATCAATTGCTTCTGCGGTATCCAAATCAACTTTAACAGATACTACATTCTTATTTTCATTCTCCATAAGTTCTTTTATTCCAGCTTTCATGTTAACTATATAGCCTTTATCCTTAGTGTATTCATTTATAAAATCGTACAACTTACTAACTGCAGACTGTTCTTCTAGTGTGCATTCGCCTTCAATAACAATTTCAAACTGGATTTTTCTTTCGTCCATCATTCATCATCCTTCCTATTTCAATATCCGTTTTATCTAATAAAAAGAGCACCCGTTTCCGCGAGTGCTCTTCAAGGGATTGCGAGAGTCCTCATTAACACAAGATAAAGCAGTTAAAGTTAATGAGGTACAAGCAGTATATGCTTGTACAATTTAATACGTGAATCAGAGCACCCAACTCAATGGATGCTCTCAACGGGAGAGGAGGGGTTAATATTGAGCAAAAAGCGATCAACTTGTCCCATACTCCAATATATGCTCGCACCTCTTAAAATGTGAAAGAGAGCACTCCCCCAAGTAAGTGCCATCCCTAGACATGGGGCAACATGTCGGAAACCTTTTCTATACATTGTATAGTTATATACTCGTTCACATTCCTCATCATTATGTAATTTCTATATAACAAAGAAAAAAACACCCGTTATGGGTGCTATCAATTATTATCATTATAATTACGTTTTAATATAATATTTAATTCTCTTTCTGGTTCCTCATTTTTCGGATGTCGATAATACTCTAATTTATATTTCTTTACATCATAATTAAAGAGGCCAATCTTAATACTTTTTGTCTCTTTCAAAACCGCCATTAAACTAGCTACATCCTCATTCTTCGCATCAAGAATCATTTCTCCTGATTCATTCCTAAAAAATACTCTCATACGATCATCCCCTTTCTCTCTATCTATTCGACAGAAAACAGGAAAATCCTACAAAATAAAAAGCCCTATCACTCCTACTAATAACCCAAGTGGAACTTGAGCCTTCGAAGTGATCAGGCTTTATAAAGGAAATGGGGAAAGAGAGATAACAAATGGCAATAAGTATCTCTTCAAGAATAAGATTACTCTCATTCTTTTCTCGATCACCGCAATCATCATCTAAGCTACACGCTTTGTGTCAGTGACCGAGAAAAGAGCGAAAGCTCTTTATATCCTTTAATTTGTATCCAAGACGTATCATTTCTTCCGACGCCTTGCGTGAACCGACACAGTTTCAGGGGGACAGAGGGGATGGTCTCTGCTGTATCGGCTCAAACAAAGAGCGGAAGCTCTCTGCCCTCGTTTGGTCATTAATAAGAATCGTGAGTTAATACTAATAATCAATTGAGGTTTATATGTATACTGTTTTAGTTTTTTTAGAATGCAAGCGTCACTCAATCATGAGCAACCACCCCCATTCCATTTTCAAATGTAGAAATCATAAACACGGCATCTAGTATAGTAATTATATTTACTATCAACTCAGGGGACGACTCCTAAGCTGAATGATAAATATAATATATAGGAGTACTCTTAACCCCTAGCCCCGCTGACTACCTACGCAAACAGAGTGCATGGTGATCTACGAAAGCATCACTATACGGCAGCCCGAGTGCGTCCTGTTCTGGTGGAACGCTTATTCACCAGAAGGGATTGTGTTCCCCTTCTGATAATAAGTTTACCGTTGATTCAATTTCCAAAAACTCCCCAAAAAATCCGTTATTTCTCTGCATTTTCTCTGCCATTTTTAAATGATTCCTAATGTAGTAGCAATCAGTTTGATAGCGCTCTTTTTCTTCTCATAAAAGTATGAATTTTTCATCATTAATTCGTTTTGAACAAACGAGTCCTTAACTGGTTTATTGTTTAAAAACTTCATTGTAATGATATTTCTTTCATCATCATCAAGAATGTTATTTAATGCTTTTTCAATTTGCTGTACTTTCATTTTGCTTGTTGTTCTTGAATTACGTAACTCAGGAAACAGACTAATTCCTTCTTGTTCCACTTCATTATTGAATCGCATCTTCAACGCTCTGTATTCTTTCAAGATGCTCACGACCTCTTTCTGCACCTTTTTATCATCGATTTCTGGTAATAAAGATAATTGTTCCAAGTTGAAATCCCCCTATTTCAATTTTGTTGTTTTCAATTCACATAAGGTATGTGAAATTTTAATGCCTATCTTCTGAATAAGGGAACGATGCATAGCGCCCCCACCATCCACTCTGCATGGTTCCGTTATCCATTAATTTTCAAAGTCATTATACGTAAAGCTTTCAATAATCCATCTTGGGTTTTCGATATTACCTATCATTACTTTTACCTCTATGTGCCTTTCACGATACGAAACGCTTTGTACTGTTGGATTAAGAAACATCTTTTCAAACCAATATAATTTACATTTTGAAAATACAATTTTTTCGTTTTTAGGATTGCCTAATATGCTAATATGTTTTTCCATCTTCACACCGCCATTTCATCAACATATCGTAAATAATCCACTGGTGCTCTTTCCGTCTGATCTACTAAGTATCCATAAACATCAAAGTCTGCTCTTGGTATAGACTTCTTGCCATTCGGTTGATGAGACATCCTTACATAAGATTGAATCACTGATGCTGGTACTAGAAACACCGTCTGGTCCTTGCTAAACTCTATAAGGAAGAAACACACCGCTCCCATCTTCTCGGCTTTCTCCAGGTAATCTAACTGATGCTGCGCAATGTTACTTAAATCGAATCTTGTAAGGCTCTGTGTTGACTTCGCTTCAAATGCTACAGCTCGTCCTTTATACACGCCGTCATAGTCCACTGTACTTTTAGCTTCATAGAATCCGTTTAGTACTCGTCCACCTGTACTTTTTAAAACCTTCACAGGGGTCGGACGCTTGTTTATAAGCGCCACTCCCTCGCGTTGGTACATTTCATTCGATAGATTGATAAGCTTCTCAAAATGCATTCCACGGTTTCCTAGTCCCATTGTTAACACTCCTAATCTATTAATTTATTTTCTTTTAACCAAAAGAAATCTAACATTCCTTTAGCGTCGCTTTTATGAACAGGCATTATATATTTTTCACCGTTTACCATTACTGTTAACTCAACGCACTGTTTTTCCTTGTTCCATCCATAAGAAGCCATTTCGACAATTTTATGATCCACTTTTAAACCACCCTTTTTCTTCAGCTTCCCTTATTAATGATTCTGTTGTAATGTCAGTTTTACCAACTATATTTTCGATACATTTGTTAACTGTCTGTATTTGCAATTCACTTAATCCACGAAAAGGTGCGTCTATCATAGACATTGACAAACTCAATATATTCTTCTTGATCTGTTCAAATTGTTCTTTCTCTTCCATTCTCCTAACCTCGCTTTCTATAAAAGGATTATTTTGTTCAAATTTTTGATAGATGTTAATATTTTCTATAAAGGAGGTCTACTAATGAAAAATTCCTGGAAGAAAGTTTCTTTAATTGCTTTCATAGTAATTGTCCTTTTAATAATTTTATATTTTGGTGGTATGTCACTTTTTTGGAACCAACCCTGAATAAAACTTAATATTCCGTCAATACTGTAGATATAATCTTTCTCCGACCCCCATTGGAGCCTGAGCAGTTAGCTTTTGCTAGCCGCTCTTTTACTTTCTTCATCCCTTACCATTCTCTTTAAGGAGATTAATACATCGTCCAATGTTTGTTTATCTCCTATGACATCCCTGTTTATTTGAATGTGCCAAACGATATTTTCTAATTGTGTTTTTATATCCATCTCAATCACCCCCTTGAATAAATCCAATATCTTAGCATATAATATCTATGCATCGAATCATCATTTTTGGAGAGAGCAGTTAGCTTTTGCTAGCTGCTCTTTTATTTGCTTCATCAATTGCAAAAGTTATACTGTCTGGCGCCCATCCGGAATTCTTGTCCATAAAATTATAAACCGCTTGTTCCGTCCATCCTCTTGAAAGAATTTCTTTGCATCGCAATACCAAATCTTCATAAGTTGGCATGTTTTTTCTTGTAAAAACTATATCTTGGATTTCTTCGAGACTAACGTCTAATTCCTCACACAACCGATCCAAATGATAATTACCGGTATCATACATCCAGGAGTAATCTTTCCCTCGTTCAGAAGCATCTACTATTGTTTTAGCTATCAATTCAATTACTTTTGTTTTATCCATATCCATTCCCCTTTTCTACAAAGTGATTTTTGTTATATTCCCCTATCTACCGCATCTGTTGCTTTTTTCGTCAACTTGTAATGGTAATGTCTTAATCTTGTTAATTCTTCCTGTACTATCTCTATCCAACCGGATTTATGAAGTGCTTCTCCTGTTCTTCTCCCAACTGGAATTCTAACTCGTTCTAAATCCTCAGTTTCTAGCCAACATTTAAAATCAGCACCTTCATTCGTCACAAGATATAAATTGTTATCACGCATCTGTAAAACAATTCTCTGCTGCGGAAGCGAAAGGTTTTTTAATCGTAGTAACATTTCCTATTCCCCCTAGTTTTCTAT